>NZ_JBHUDX010000105.1:0-49908 GCF_042678285.1 Streptomyces caeni | reverse complement strand
GGCCGCCTGGCCGCCGACCGGGCCCGCGGCGTCGATCCCCGGCCCGTGGTGCCCCGTGCCCTTCCCGCCTCCGCCGCGGTCGGCCGCGACTTTCCCCAGCACACACTCGACGGCGCCACGGTCCGCGCGGCCCTGCTGGATCTCGTGGTCCGGCTCGGACGGCTGCTGCGCCACCGGGGCCAGGCGGCCCGCGGGCTGACGCTGACACTGCGGTTCGCCGGCGGCGCGCGCTGGGAGAAGACACGCCGCCTGGAGCGGCCCTCGGCGCACGACGACGATCTGCGCGTGCCGGCCTACCGGTTGATGGACGCGGCGGCCCTGCAGCGCGGCCGGCTCACCGGTATCGAGCTGAAGGGCGAGGACCTGGTCGACGCCGGCCAGGTCGCCGAACAGCTCAGCCTGGACCGCGCCCGCGAGGCCCGGCTGGCCGCCGAAGAGGTCAGCGACCGCATCAGCGACAGGTTCGGGCCCGGCGTGATCGGCCCGGCCGGTACGTTTTGCGACGTCTCCTGACCGGCGTCGTCCGCTGTGGTGGCCTCGTGCCCGGCGGCGCCGTGGGAGTCCTGCGAGCCGCGACGCGCCGGCCCACGCCCTTGCGGCTCACCCCGGCCGAACGCAGCCATTCCGTCTCGCCGGTTCCAGCGCCCCGCCCCCTGTCGGCGCCGTGCGGCGGGTGCGGCCGCACATCGCGCGGATGCTGCGGCGGCTGCGGGAGGCCGGCGCGATCGTCACCGACGCGGCCTATGGCATCGTCGCCTGGAACCCCCTGGCGCAGCTGCTGCCGGGCGGCGATCCCGGAGCCGGGACGGGCGAACCCGGCCCGCCGCCGCTTCCTCGGGCAGGGGCGTTCGTACGAGAGCTCCGGGCAGGGGCGTTCGTACGAGAGCTCCGGCGCCGAGGGGTTCGGGTGCATCGTGGCGGCGCGACTGCGCCGTGCCGCCGACCGCTACCTCCACGACGCCCTACTCGCCGCCCCGCTGGCCGACCCACGCCGGCAGCGGGGAGTTCCGCCGGATCCGGGAGACGCGACCGGTCCACGCTCCCGGGCGCCGCACCAAGACCCTCGACCGCCCCGTGGCGGGCGGGCTGCGGCTGAACCGCGACGTGCTGCTCGTACCCGAGGTACCCCAGGACGACCGGGAGGTCGTGCTGATGACGGCGGACCCCGGGTCGCCGTCCGCCCGGTCCCTGTGCCGCCTCGCCGCGCAGCGCGTCGCGATGTCGTGAAGCCGGCGGTGCGGATGTGACCCATGGGGCTCATGAGAAAGAAATCCCCTACCGGGAACCGGTCATCGGGTCAGGCCGTGGCCGCCGGGGATCAACCAGTGCTAGAAATGGGGCATGGCGGACCGTTTCGTCTGGTTTCGGAGCGTATCGCTGCGGTCACTGATCGGAAAGAGCCCGCGAAGCGTTGCCGGGCAGGTGTTCGTTCTGCAGGTGGCGCTGGTGGTGCTGCTCGTGGCGTGTGCCGTCATCGCCCTGGTGCTGCAGTCCGAGCGGGACACCGACGCCGAGGCCAAACGGCGCTCCATAGCCGTGGCGCAGACCTTCGCGCACTCCCCGGGCGTCGTGGCGGCGCTGCAGACCTCCGAGCCGTCGAAGATCCTCCAGCCGCTCACCGAGGCCGGGCGCAAGTCCGCGGGCGTCGACTTCATCGTGGTCATGGACACCAAGGGCATCCGCTACACCCACCCCCTGCCGAGCCGGATCGGCAAGCGGTTCGTGGGCACGATCGGCCCGTCCCTGCAGGGGAAGGTCTACACCGAGAGCGTGCACGGCCCTCTCGGCCCCGAAATGCAGGCAACGGTGCCCATCAGGAACAACGACGGCAAGATCGTGGCCCTGGTCTCCGCCGGGCTGAAGGTCAAGAACGTCACCAACCAGGTGGACCGGCAACTCCCCATCATCCTGGCCGCGGGGGCCGGCGCGCTCGTGGTCGCCACCGGCGGGACCGCACTGGTGGGCAGACGGCTGCGCCGGCAGACCCACAGCCTGGCCCCCGAAGAGATGACCCGCATGTACGAGCACCACGACGCGGTGCTCCACGCCGTACGTGAAGGCGTGCTCATCATCGGGGACGACGGGCGGCTGCTGCTGGCGAACGACGAGGCCAGGCGGCTGCTGGAGCTCCCGCCGGACGTCGAGGGGCGGCACGTGTGGGAGCTGTCGGACCTCGACCCCGAAACGGTGGCGCTGCTCGTGTCCGGACGCGAGGCCACGGACGAGGTGCACTTCGCCGGGGAGCGGCTGCTGGCGGTCAACCAGCGCCCCACGGACCGCGAGGGGGGCCCCAAGGGAACCGTGGTGACGCTGCGCGACTCCACCGAACTGCAGGCCGTGTCCGGCAGGGCGGAGGTCGCACGTGAGCGGCTCAAGCTGCTCTACGATGCCGGGCTGGGCGTCGGCACCACCCTCGATGTGATCCGCACCGCCGACGAACTGGCACAGGTCGCCGTCCCCCGATTCGCCGACTTCGTCACCGTGGACCTGGCCGACGCCGTGCTGCACGGCGAGGAGCCGCCCGGCGCGGCCACGGCCATGCGCCGCACCGCCGTGTACGGCGTCCGCGACGACCACCCGCTCTACGAACAGGGCCGGCTGATCCGCTTCCTGCCCTCCACGCCGCAGGCGCGCGGGTACGGAACCGGGAAGTCCGAGCTGGTGACCGACCTGTCGACCGCCACCGGCTGGCACGCACAGGACCCGGAGCGCACCAAGGCGATCCTCGAATACGGCATCCACTCGCTCATCGCCGCCCCGATCCGGGCCCGCGGCGTCGTCCTGGGCATGGCCAACTTCTACCGCTCCGAGCAGCACGACCCCTTCGACGAGGAGGAGCAGTCCCTGGCCGAGGAGCTGGTGGCCCGGGCCGCGGTCAGCATCGACAACGCCCGCCGCTACACCCGCGAGCACGCCCTGGCGGTGACCCTCCAGCGCAGCCTGCTGCCGCGGGCCCTGCCCGAGCAGAGCGCCCTCGACGTCGGCTACCGCTACATCCCCGCGCAGTCGGGCGTGAGCGGCGACTGGTTCGACGTGATCCCCCTGCCCGGGAGCCGGGTGGCGCTGGCCGTCGGCGACGTGGTCGGGCACGGTCTCCACGCCGCCGCCACCATGGGCCGGCTGCGGACGGCGGTGCACAACTTCTCCACGCTCGACCTGCCGCCCGACGAACTGCTGAGCCATCTCGACGACTTGGTCGGCCGGATCGACCAGGACGAGTCGACCACGGAGGGTGCCGCGGGTGTGGTGGGCGCCACCTGCCTGTACGCCATCTACGACCCCGTGACGCGCCGCTGCGCCATGGCACGCGCCGGCCATCTTGCGCCCGCGCTGGTGTCCCCCGAGGGGAGCGTCACCTTCCCCGACCTTCCGGCCGGGCCGCCGCTCGGCCTCGGCGGCATGCCGTTCCAGACGGCCGAGCTGGACCTCGCGGAGGGCACACAGCTCGTCCTGTACACCGACGGCCTCATCGAGGACCGCAGGCGCGACCTCGACGTGGGCATGGAACTGCTGCGCGACGCGCTCGCGGGCCATCCCGACCGGCCGCCCGAGGAGAGCTGCCAGGCCGTGGTGGAGGCGCTGCTGCCCGGGCGCCCCGCGGACGACGTCGCCCTGCTCATCGCCCGCACGCAGGGGCTGCCGCCCGAGCGGATCGCCGACTGGGACGTGCCGTTCGACCCGGCCGCCGTCGCGGGGATGCGCGTCGTCCTGTCCGAGAAGCTCGACGAGTGGGGCCTGTCGGAGCTCGGCTTCTGCATGGAACTCGTCCTGAGCGAGCTCATCACCAACGCCATCCGCTACGGCACCGAGCCGATCCACGTACGGCTGATCCACGACCGCACCCTGATCTGCGAGGTGTCCGACGGCAGCAGCACCTCACCGCATCTGCGCTACGCGGCGACGACCGACGAGGGGGGCCGCGGCCTGTTCCTGGTGTCGCAGATGACCGAGCGCTGGGGCACCCGCTACACCGCGCAGGGCAAGGTGATCTGGGCCGAGCAGGCGCTCCCGGAGGCCGCCGGGAAGCCCGCCCTGGCGCCCTCGTGGACGGACGCGGCCCTGCTGGGCGTCCACGGAGCCGGGCCGCAGGCACCGGCGTGACCCGGCAACGGGGAGGCGTCCGGGCCCTGGAACCGCCCGCCCACCGCTGCGGTCGGCGAATGTCCGTGCGCGGTGCGTCACTTGACGCCGTACCCGGCGTAGGTTGCGGTCCGTGCCGTAGGAGCGTTACCTGGAAGTACCGGCGGTGAAGCGAGCGCACCCGGGGCCACGGCCCACAGACCGACGGCCCGCGTTTCCCCCGTGCGTCCCCCGGTGGCGGCCCGGCCGTCGCCGCCGGCATCCGGCGCTCGACGCGGAGGTGACCCAGGTGAAAGCCGTCGTCTACGAAAAGCCCTTCGACGTGGCCGTGAGGGACGTCGAAGACCCGCGGATCCAGCATCCCAACGATGTGCTGGTGCGGGTCACGTCGACCGCGATCTGCGGATCGGACCTGCACATGTACGAGGGCCGCACGGCAGCCGAGTCGGGCATCGTCTTCGGCCACGAGAACCTCGGCATAGTCGAGGAGGTCGGGCCCGGCGTGACCTCCCTGGCCCAGGGGGACCGGGTCGTGATGCCCTTCAACGTCGCGTGCGGATTCTGCAAGAACTGCCTCGCCGGGAAGACCGGATTCTGCCTGACGGTCAATCCCGGCTTCGCCGGCGGAGCCTACGGATACGTGGCGATGGGACCGTTCACCGGCGGTCAGGCGGAGCGGCTGCGCGTACCCTACGCCGACTTCAACTGCCTGAAGCTGCCGCCAGGTGACGAGTTCGAGACCGACTTCGTCCTGCTCGCCGACATCTTCCCGACGGGCTACCACGGATGCGAACTCGCCCAGGTGTCCCCGGGCGAGAGCGTGGCCGTCTTCGGCGCCGGACCGGTGGGGCTGATGGCCGCCTACTCGGCGCTGCTGCGCGGCGCCTCGAAGGTGTTCGTCGTCGACCGGGTGCCGGAACGGCTCGCCAAGGCGCGGGAGATCGGTGCCGTTTCCGTCGACTTCACCGCGGGCGACCCCGCCGAGCAGATCAAGGAGCAGACGGGCGGGGAGGGCACCGACAAGGGTGTGGACGCCGTCGGCTACCAGGCCCAGGCGCACGACGCGAGCCACGAGGAACCCGCCGTCGTCCTCAACGCGCTCGTCGAGACGGTGCGGCCGACCGGCATGCTCGGCGTCCCGGGCCTGTACGTGCCCGCCGACCCGGGCGGCCCCGACGAGCACGCAAAGCACGGCCAACTCCTGGTCTCCATCGGCCGGATGTTCGAGAAGGGGCAGCAGATGGGCACCGGCCAGTGCAACGTCAAGCGGTACAACCGCCAGCTGCGCGACCTGATCATCGCCGGCCGTGCCAGGCCCAGTTTCGTGGTCTCCCACGAACTGCCGCTGGAACAGGCGCCGCAGGCGTACGAGAAGTTCGACAAGCGCGTCGAGGGCTACACCAAGGTGGTGCTGCACCCCGGTCACGCACTCGCGGCATGACGGACGGGTCCGGGCGCGCCCGCGCCCGGCCCGGGGAGGTGCCGGCGGACGCCTGACGTGTCCGCCGGCACCTCCCTTGGGATCATGGCCGGATGCGCGGACCGAGCGTGCTGGGACCGTGCGGGGCCCGGCCCGGGCCCGGGCGCCCCGCCAGCGGTTTCCTCCGGTCATCCGGCACTGCGCCGAGGGGCCTCAGACGGCGGTCACCACCAGCGCCGCCTGGTCGTCGCGGGAGGTGTCGTGCGTGAAGGCGGCGACCGACGTGGTGACGGATTCGAGCAGATTGACGGCACCGGGAGCGGGGACGGCGGTGAGGGCGTCGGTGAGCCGTTCCTCGCCGAACTGCTCGCCCTGCGGGGAGCGGGCCTCGGTGATGCCGTCCGTGACCAGGACCAGGCTGTCGCCTGGGCGCAGGTCGACGCGCGCGGGCGAGCCCACGCTCTCGCAGCCGATGCCCAGCAGCAGGCCCGGCGGCACGAGCCGTTCCACGCTGCGGTCGGCGCGGCGCACGAGCGGAGGCACATGGCCCGCGCGCATCAGGCTCACGGCCAGACCGCAGGGGCTGCGGCGCAGTTCGCCGTAGACGAGAGAGACGAAGAGGTCCCGGTCGGCGGTGTGCTCCTCCAGGGCGTCGTTGATCGCGGCGACCACGGACACCGGGTCCTCCACCAGCCGGGCGACGGCACGCGCCGTGTGGCGGACCATGCCGGTCGTGGTGGCGGCCACCGCGCCGTGACCGCACACGTCGCCGATCATGACGGCCCAGCGGTCGCCGGGCAGCGGGAAGACGTCGTAGAAGTCGCCGCCGACACCGAGCCCCTCGCCGGCCGGATGGTAGGACGCAGCCAGAGCCGCACCCGGCACCTGGGGCAGCTGCGGCGGCAGCAGGCCGGCCTGGAGGTCATGGGCGAGCCGGACCCGGTAGGTGAACTGGCGTGCGTTGTCGGCGTTCAAGGCCGCCCTGCCGGCGAGTTCTTCGGCCAGGGCGACGGCATGGCCGTCCGGGTCGCGGTCGATGCCCAGCAGGGCCAGCACGCCGAAGGTGCAGCTGCGGGCCGTCAGCGGCACGCACAGGTAACCGGTGCCGCGCCCGCCGGGTACCGCCCCGGGGGAGGAGCCGAGGCGCCCGGTCTCCGTCATGCCGGAGGCAAGCACACGGGCGACCGCGCGATCCGCCTCGTCGTACCACCTCGATGCCACCAGCAGATCCTCGTCCGCCGAGGTCGCGGCCGCGAAGGCGATCCGCGCGCAGCGGCCGCGCTCCTCCACGTAGACGGCGCACAGCGGTGCCAGTTCGGGGACGGTCAGCTGGGCCAGGCGCCGCAGACTGTCGGCGTAGTGCTGCTCGCGCGCGATGGCGGTGCTCGCGTCCAGGACGAAGGCCAGGTCCTCACGGGCGGCGTTCTCGCGCTCGCGCGCGGCGCGGCCGGCCGCCAGGGACTCATGGCGCTCGATGGCCAGTGCCGCGATGCGGGTGAAGGCGGATCCGAGCGCGAGGTCCTTCGGGGTGGGGGTCTTCGGGGTGCGGTGGTACATGGCGAACGTGCCCAGCAGCCGGCCGCCCGTGCCCAGGATCGGGGTGGACCAGCAGGCTGCCAGTCCGGCGCGCTTCGCCATCGCGCGGTAGTCCTCCCACAACGGGTCGGTGGCGATGTCGGGGGTGAACACCGGCGCACGGCGGTGCGCCGCCGTGCCGCAGGCCCCCGCGCCCTCGGCGATCGGGATGCCGTCGATCGCCGCGTTGTAGAAGGCGGGCAGACCGGGGCCGGCGCCGTGCCGCAGCCGCCGCTGTCCGGGGTCGGTGAGCAGCACCGAGACGATCATCTCGGGGGAGAGGTCCCCGATGGCCTTGGCCATGCCGCTGAGGATCTCCTGGAGCGGGGCCTCACGCACGATCTGTTCCAGCAGAGCGCGCTGCTCCGCGGCCAGCAGTTGGGTGTCGTGGTGGGCGGTGGTGTCGACGGCGATCAGCACCACACCGTCGATCCGGCCCGTCGCGCTCCGCCGGGGTTCGCACGTCAGGTCGAAGAACCTCTCCTGTGCCCCTGCGGCCTTTCCCGGGAGCAGCCGGCTGTCCCGGGCGCGATGAGGAATCCCGGTGCGGTACACCTCTCCCAGATGTGCGAGCAGGCCCTGGTGCGCGAGGCCCGGTACCAGGTCCGCGATCGGTACACCGGTCTTCGTCCGGCCGCTGCCGACGAGGGCGAAGAAGGCCGGATTCGCTGCTTCCACCACATGCTGGGGGCCGCCCAGCGAAGCGAAGATCACCGGGGCGGGTCCGAACAGCTCCGCCTCCGCGCGCCACCGGGGTGAGAGGGCCGTCGCACCGGCCGGACCTGACCTGGGGCCTACGGGCATCACAGACCGCCTCCCTCCCACGGTCTTACCTTCACTGTCCCACGTCTTGGAGCATTAAAGGATGCTTTGAGTAGTTTATTCCGATATTAGGTGCACATGGATCCATTAGGTGCGCATGGATCCGTGTCCGTGCGCCAGGCTCCTGAACGGACGAACGGGGCCACGTGGTTGAACCGAGTCCTGCACCCCCGGCCGGTCAGGCGGCCCGGGACGGATCCACCGTGCCACGCAGCACCGGGGCGCTGCGCAGCCGCACGAAGGTGACCACCAGGGCCAGGGTCTGCAGCACCGCGCACCCTCCGATCGCCGCGGCCGGGTACGGCGCCGGTGTGACGGCGATGACGAAGCCGGCGAGGGGGAAGGGCGGCAGCAGGAGCAGGAGGGTCAGGGACAGGGGCGTGCCGAAGGCCGCGGGCGGAATGACCGGGGAGCGCACGGTCCGCAGGGCGATGGTGAGCCCCCCGTCGCCGTCCGTGAACAGAGCCACCAGGACCGTGTAGGCGGGACGGGCGGACATGGAGCCGATCCGTCGTTTCGAGTTCGTGCTGGGTGCCGCGCTGTTCACCGTCGTGGTGAACCTGCGGGCCGTCAAGCGGTCCCTCGGTCCGGGCGTCGGAATGACCCTGGTCGACCAGATCCACCTGTACACGCTGGTGTACGTACTGGTCGGGGTGGCGACGACCACATACGGCTGGCGAGTCTCCATCCACCCCCAGGGAGAGCTCCGGGCCCGGCGGTTCAACCGCCGGGTGGCGCTCGTGGCCAGCCTCGCCTACGCGGCCGCGCTCGCGGCCGCCATCGCATCGGCACTGTCCGGATGAACAGGGAGAGCGCAGCGCGGCCGCGCCCGTCAACGCGCTGACGCAGGGCGGGCCGGGGCCCCGGCTCAGCTCCGGTGGCGGACCCCGAAGCGGACGGAGCCGGCGGTCATCTTCTGCAGCAGGGCGATCAGGGTCTCCCGCTCGTCCTCGCTGAGGGTGCCCGCCCACTCCTGCTCCCGCGCGTTGTGGGCGCGGAAGGCGCGGGTGATGGCCTCGTGGCCCTGTTCGGTCAGGCTGAGGTGAACCGCGCGGCCGTCGAGCGGGGAGCGCTCCTTCACCACCAGCCCGTCCCGGCCGAGGGTGGCCACGAGGGCCGAGACCGCCGCGCGGCTCATCCCGGACAGCTCCGCGACCTGTTTCGCCTCCAGCGGGCCGGTCAGCCAGATGACGAAGAGGACGCGGAAGCCGGGCCAGGACCAGCCGCGCGGCCGGTGCACGGTGGACTCCAGATCGTAGACCAGCATGTTCGCCGCGCGGTGCAGCGTGAGCACCAGTCGCATCGCCAGCGGGTCGATGCCTGGCAGTTCCCGCGCGGTGCGCGCGATCGCGTGGTCGACGAACGACCAGAAATCCAACTGGTCGCTGTCGCTGTCGGACGGTTCCGGGGTCACGCCTGAAGTGTAGGCAGGGCTTCGGGCCCGGACTCAGGGGCGGGTGTCTTCTCCCGCGGCCGGCGCGTCAGCACGAACAGGCAGACCAGGCTGAAGGAGGCGATGAGCACCAGGTAGAGGGTGATGGGCCAGCTTTGGCCGTTGATGCCGTAGAGCGCGGTGGCGACGGTGGGCGCGATGCCGCCGCCGAGGACGGCGCCGAGCTGGTAGCCCAGCGAACTGCCGCTGTAGCGGAGCTTGGCCGGGAAGAGTTCGGAGAAGAGGGCGGCCTGCGGCCCGTAGGTGAAGCCGAGCATGACGGCCATCACCAGGAAGGCGAGCACGACGACCGGTACGGAGGCGCTGTCCAGCAGCGGGAAGAAGACCGCGGCGGCGGCGACCAGTCCGAGGGAGCCCGCGAGGAACACCGGGCGGCGGCCGAGCCGGTCGGAGAGCACCGCGGCTCCGGCGATGGTGACCAGCCAGGCGGCGGCGCCGACGAGGATGACGGCCAGCATGGTGTTGCGGCTCAGCCCGAGCACCTTGGTGCCGTAGGCCAGGGTGTAGGCCATGAAGATGTAGCCGATCGCGTTGTTCGCGACGAACGTCCCGCCCGCGAGCAGTACGTCCCGCCACTGGTGGCGCAGCACCTCGGCGATCGGCAGCCGGGCCGGGCGCTCGTCCGAGGCGTCCCGCTTCACCGCGGCGAACTCCGGGCTCTCCTCGATCCTGGCCCGGATCACCAGGCCCACCAGGATGAGCAGTGCGCTGGCCAGGAAGGGGATGCGCCAGCCCCAGTCGGTGAAGGCGGCGGTCCCCAGCCCCTGCGAGGTGGTCAGGAAGACGATGTTGGCCAGGATGAGACCGCCGGGCACGCCCATCTGGGGGAAGCTGCCGTAGAAGCCGCGCCGGCCGTCGGGCGCGTGCTCCACCGCCATGAGGACGGCGCCGCCCCACTCCCCGCCCACGCCGAGGCCCTGCACGAAGCGCAGCACCACCAGCAGCACGGGTGCCCACACGCCGATGGCGGAGTAGGTGGGCAGCAGGCCGATGCCGGTGGTGGCAAGGCCCATCACGGCCAGCGAGAGCACCAGCATCGACTTGCGGCCGATGCGGTCGCCGAAGTGACCCATGACGATGCCGCCCAGCGGACGGGCTGCGAAGCCGACGGAGTAGGTGGCGAAGGAGGCGAGGGTTCCTGCCGCGGGCGAGAACTGCGGGAAGAACTGCGGGCCGAAGACCAGGGCCGCGGCCATGCCGTAGATGAAGTAGTCGTACCACTCCACGGCAGTGCCGACGAAGCTGCCGACGAGAACTCGCCGTGCGCTCGTTCTTGCAGGTGGGGACACGTTCGTGCGGGTCATGAGGGGAACTCCCGGAGCAGAGATCGACACATCGGGGAAGCGAGCCGTCCGCCCACGGTTCGACCGGCGGTACAGGGTCCCCGCCCGGGTACTCCCTGCCGCGAGATCACAAGCTAAGTGAGCCACGCCACGGTGACAAGGCTCTGGCGCCGGTCATGACGGGGGGGTTCCCAAGACCGGGACGCCGGGGTACCGTCCGCGTTTAATCAAAGCTTTGATCAGTTCTGCGGTGGCTCTCCTCTGCCACGGCCGCAGGACGCGGCTCTCCCGGCCCGCCCGCCGGGAGAGCCGTCCCTTCCCGACACCCCGCTGACCAGGCAGGTGAGTCCCGCCATGCCCGCTGCACCCCTCCCGGCCCGGCCCCGCACGGCCGAGCCGGATCCCGGCGCCCTGCGCGCCTGCATGTCCCGCTTTCCCACCGGCGTCACCGTGGTGACCTTCGACGACGACGGCGCACCACGCGGCGCCACCATGAACTCCTTCACCTCGGTGTCCGCGGATCCGCCGTTGGTGCTGGTCAGCGTGGCCCGCGGGGCCCGCTGCCACCGCCGGCTGACCGGCCGCCCCTTCTGCGTCAACATCCTCGGCGCGGAGCAGGAACCGCTGGCCCGGCTGTTCGCCGGGGCCGGCGGACCGGCCGAGCCGCGCTGGGCGGCCGGGGCGCGGGTGCCCCGGCTCGCCAACCCGCTCGCCTGGGTTCAGTGCGCGCCCTGGCGCTCCTACGCGGCCGGGGACCACACCCTCGTCCTCGGCCGCGTCACCGACCTCGGCCACCGTGACGGCGACGCCCTCACCTACGCCTGGAGCCGTTTCGGCACCGCGGTGGAGGCCACCGAGGGCGTCGAACACCTCATCTGAACCGGCCCCGCACCCGCCCTTCGACCGTTCCGCCCGATTTTGCCCGTAAGGAAGACCAGCATGGCCGCACGCACCGGCGAAGAGTTCCTCGACCGCCTCTCCCGATCCCGTCCCACGGTGCACATCCAGGGGCAAACGCTCACCGGCTCCGTCCAGGACCACCCCGCCTTCCGCAACGTGGTCCGCAGCTACGCGGAGCTGTACGACCTCCAGCACGCCCCGGAGCACAAGGACGTGCTCACCTACCCCTCACCCACCTCCGGGGAGCCCGTCGCCACCTCCTTCCTCACTCCCCGCACCCCCGAGGACCTGGTCAGACGGCGCCGGGCGTTCAAGGTCTGGGCCGACCACAGCATGGGCATGCTCGGCCGCACCGGTGACTACCTCAACAGCTCGCTGATGGCGCTCGCCTCCGCTGCGGACTGGTTCGCCCAGGCCGATCCCGCCTTCGGCGAGAACATCCGCCGCTACTACGAGAAGGTCCGCGAAGAGGACCTGCTGTGCACCCACACCCTGATCCCCCCGCAGGCCAACCGCGCGGTCGCGGGCACCCGGCAGGGCGACGGACGGCTGGCCGCCCGCATCGTCCGCGAGGACGACAACGGCGTGGTGGTCCGCGGCGCCCGGATGCTCGCCACCATCGCCCCGTTCGCCGACGAGATGCTGGTCTTCCCCTCCACCGTGCTGCGCGGCACCCCCGAGGACAAGCCGTACTCGTACGCGTTCGCCGTCCCCAACGATGCCAAGGGACTGCGCTACATCGCCCGGGAACCACTGGACCACGACCGGCCGCGCCACGACCACCCGCTGGGCTCCCGCTTCGAGGAGAGCGACGCCGTGGTCGTCTTCGACGACGTCCACGTCCCCTACGAGCGCTGCTTCGTGCTGGGCGAGCCGGAGCTGTGCAACGGCTTCTACGCCCAGACCTCCTCCGTGGTGCACATGTCCCATCAGGTGGTCACCCGCACCACCGCCAAGACCGAGTACATCCTCGGTCTGGTGTCGCTGCTCACCGAAGCCATCGGCATCGAGCAGTTCCAGCACGTCCAGCAGGACATCGCCGAGGTCATCACCACCCTGGAGACCCTGCGCGCCTTCCTCCGCGCCGCCGAGGCCGACGCCGAGATCAACGAATACGGGGTGCTCACCCCCGCCTTCGCCCCGCTCAACGCGGCCCGCAACCTCTACCCCCGGCTCTACCAGCGCTTCCCGGAGATCCTGCGGAAGTTCGGCGCCTCCGGCCTGATGGCCACCCCGACCCAGGCCGATGTGACCGGCCCCGCCGCCGGTGACATCGAGGCGTACCTGCAGTCCGCCTCCCTCAGCGGCGCGGACCGCGTGAAGCTGTTCCGGCTGGTGTGGGACACCTGCATCTCCGCGTTCTCCGGCCGCCAGGCGCTGTACGAGTACTACTTCTTCGGCGACCCGGTGCGCATGGCCGGCGCCTATGTCCAGGGCTACGACCGCGAACCGTACAAGGCCCGGGTCCGGGCGTTCCTCGACCGCGCCTGAGCAGGTGGGACGTCATGCCGCACCCGCTCGGGACCACCCCCTCGAAGATCATCGCCGTTCATGTCAACTACCCCAGCCGGGCACGGGAGCGCGGCCGGGTTCCCGCGGCCCCCTCCTACTTCCTCAAACCCCCCTCCTCCCTCGCGGGCACCGGGGAGGCGATCGTCCGCCCGCGTGGTTGCGAACTCCTCGCCTTCGAAGGGGAGATCGCCCTGGTCATCGGCGAGCGGGCGCGGCGGGTCCGCCCCGAGGACGGCTGGCGCCACGTCCGCTGGGTGACCGCCGCCAACGACGCCGGCGTGTACGACCTGCGCCACGCCGACCGCGGCTCGAACCTGCGGTCCAAGGGTGCGGACGGGTTCACTCCCATCGGGCCGCGGCTGCTTCAAGCGCGTGAGCTCGACCCGGCACGGCTGCGGCTGCGCACCTGGGTCAACGGCGAACTCGTGCAGGACGACACCAGCGACACCCTGCTGTTCCCGTTCGCCGAACTCGTCGCCGACCTGTCCCGGCTCCTGACCCTGGAGCCGGGGGACGTGATCCTCACCGGTACCCCGGCCGGGGCATCGGTCGCCTCACCCGGTGATGTGGTCGAGGTCGAGATCACCGCGGACGGCCGTACCACGGGGCGGCTGCGCAACCCGGTCTCGGAGGCCGGCCACGACCTGGAGCCCTGGGGCGCCATGCCGCACACCGGCCCGGCCGAGCGTGCCGCCGCCCTGGGCCCCGCCCACCGGGCCGTACCCGAACTCGATCCCGTCACCGCGCAGGGCCTGCGGTCGGTGGCCGTCGCCACCCTCAGCGCACAGCTGCGCCGACGCGGCCTGCCGCACATGAGCCTGGACGGTCTGCGGCCCACCCGGCCCGGGGACACCATGGTCGGCGTCGCTCACACCCTGCGCTACCTGCCCCTGCGCGAAGACCTGTTCGAGCGCTACGGGACGGGAATGAACGCGCAGAAGCGCGCGGTGGAGGAGCTCCGCCCCGGCCAGGTCCTGGTGATGGACGCGCGCCGCGACACCAGCGCCGGCACCCTCGGCGACATCCTCGCGCTGCGCGCCCTGCAGCGCGGCGCGGCCGGGGTGGTCACCGACGGAGGACTGCGCGACAGCGCCGCCGTCGCCGGACTCCCGCTGCCCGTCTACCACGGCGGCGAACACCCGTCCGTACTCGGCCGCCGCCACGTGCCCTGGGACACCGGGGTGCCGATCGCCTGCGGCGGCGCCCTGGTCCAGCCGGGGGACCTGCTGGTCGGCGACGCCGACGGCGTGGTGGTCGTCCCGCCCGGCCTGGCCGGGGAACTCGTCGCCGACTGCCGGGAGCAGGAGGCGCAGGAGCGGTTCATCACCGAGCAGGTGCGGGCCGGCCACGGCATCGACGGCCTCTATCCGCTCGGTCCGGCCTGGCAGCGCCGGTACGAGCAGTGGCGCACGCAGCACACCCCAGAAGGAGACTCCGCATGAAGTTCCGCAGCGACCCCGGGGCCGTCCGCGGATCCATCGCCCCCCTCGTCACCCCCTTCACCGACGACGGCTCCGTCGACCACGCCTCCCTGCGCTCCCTGATCCGCTTCCAGCTCGACTCCGGATCCCACGGCATCTCCCTGGGCGGCTCCACGGGAGAGCCCGCGGCGCAGACCGCCGCCGAGCGGATCGCGGCGATGCGCACCGCGGCCGAGGAGATCGCCGACCGGGTGCCCTTCCTGCCCGGCACCGGCTCGCACAAGCTCGACGAGACCCTGGAGATCACGGACGCCGCACGGGCCCTGGGCGCGGACGCCGCCCTCGTCATCACCCCCTACTACGCGCGGCCCACCCAGGAAGGGCTCTACCGGTGGTACGCCACCGTGGCCCGGGAGTTCCCCGACCTGCCGCTGGTCATCTACAACGTGCCCTCGCGCACCGCCGTCGACGTGGCGCCGGAGACGGTGCGGCGGCTGTTCACCGACTTCGAGAACATCGTCGGGATCAAGGAGACCACCAAGGACTTCGAACACTTCTCCCGGGTCCTGCACCTCTGCGGCCGCTCACTGCTCGTCTGGTCCGGCATCGAACTGCTGTGCCTGCCGCTGCTGGCGCTCGGCGGTGCCGGATTCGTCAGCGCGGTCGCCAACCTCGCCCCGGGGGCGGTGGCCCGGATGTACGACCTGTGGGAGGACGGCGCGTTCGACGCCGCCCGTGACCTGCACTACCGGTTGCACCCCCTGGTCGACCTGCTCTTCACCGAGACCAACCCCGCTCCCGCCAAGTGGGTGCTCCACCAGCAGGGCCGTATCGCCTCCCCCCATGTGCGCCCGCCGCTGGCTTTGCCCACCCCCGCCGGGACGGCCCGCATCCGTTCCCTGCTCGCCGAGGGCGGCGACCTCACCCGGCAGCTCCGAGAGGCCACACCATGACCGAGCACACCCCGGCGGGACTGCCGGACACCATCCTCCACTGGATCGGTGGCGCATCCGTCCCCAGCCATGACGGACGCACCTTCGAGGTGGCCGACCCCGTCTCCAACACCCCCTACGCGCGGGCGGCCGCCGGCGGCCCCGCCGACATCGATCGGGCCGTGGCCGCCGCACGGGCCGCCTTCCCCGGCTGGTCGGAGCTCTCCGGCCGGGAACGCGCCCGCACCCTCTACCGGATCGCCGACGCCGTCGAGGACCGTCACGAGCTGCTGGCGCGCTTCGAGTCGTACGACACCGGACTGCCCATCACCCAGGCCCGGGGGCAGGCCCGGCGGGCCGCCGAGAACTTCCGGTACTTCGCGGACGTCGTCGTGGCCCTCGGCGAGGAGGCGTTCCGCCAGGGACACGAGCAGTTCAGCTATGTGGTGCGCACCGCCGCGGGCGTGGCCGGGCTGATCACCCCGTGGAACACCCCGTTCATGCTGGAGAGCTGGAAGCTCGCCCCGGCCCTGGCCGCAGGCTGCACCGTCGTCCTCAAACCGGCCGAGTGGACCCCGCTGTCGGCGAGCCTGTGGCCGGAGATCCTCACCGCGGCGGGTGTGCCCGACGGTGCCGTCAACATCGTGCACGGCATCGGCGAAGAGGCCGGACAGGCGCTCGTCGACCACCCTGCGGTGCCGCTGCTCTCCTTCACCGGCTCCACCACCACCGGCCGGCACATCGCGGGCAGCTCCGCCCGGCACCTCAAGACCCTGTCGATGGAGCTGGGCGGCAAGTCCCCGGTCGTCGTCTTCGCCGACGCCGACCTCGACGCGGCCCTCGACTCCGTCGTCTTCGGCGTCTTCTCGCTCAACGGCGAGCGCTGCACGGCCGGTTCCCGGGTCCTGGTGGAGCGCCCGCGCTACGCCGAGTTCACCCGCCGCCTCGCCGAACGGGCCGAGCGGGTCCGGGTCGGACCGCCCTTTGACCCCGGCACCGAGGTCGGCGCCCTGGTCCACCCCGAGCACTACGCCCGGGTGCTCGGTTACGTGGACCTGGGGAAGCAGGAGGCACGCCTGGTCGCGGGCGGCACCCGCCCCGCGCACCTGGACACCGGCAACTACCTCCAGCCGACCGTCTTCGCCGACACCCCGCGAGACGCCCGGATCTTCCAGGAGGAGATCTTCGGTCCCGTCGTGGCCGTCGCGCCGTTCGACGACGAGGGCGAGGCGGTGGAGCTCGCCAACGCCACCGAGTACGGCCTGGCGGCCTACGTCTGGACCTCCGACCTCAAGCGCGGACACCGGGTGGCGCACGCTGTCGAGTCCGGCATGGTCTGGATCAACTCGCACAACGTACGTGATCTGCGCACGCCCTTCGGCGGCGTCAAGGCGTCCGGGCTCGGCCGCGAGGGCGGAGCCCACAGCATCGACTTCTACACCGAATCCAAGATCGTGCACGTCGCCCTGGGCGACGTGCACACCCCGCGCTTCGGAGGTACCGCATGACCACCGCACCCCCTGACGCTCCCGACGTCGTCCGCTCCGCCTATGCCCAGCTCGCCGTCACCGACCTGGACCGGTCCCGCTGGTTCTGGGTGGACATGCTCGGCCTGCACGTCCAGTACGAGGACGAGGACACGCTCTACCTGCGCGGCACCGACGAACTCACCCACCACAGCCTGGTGCTGCGCCGCGGGGACACCGCCGGGCTCGACCACATCGCCTACCGGGTCCGCACCCCGCAGGACGTGGACCGGGCGGAGGCGTTCTTCACCGCGCTGGGGCGGCCGGTGCGCCGCGTCCCGGCCGGTGCGGGAGTCCGGGGCATCGGCGACGCCGTCCGGGTCGTCGACCCGCTCGGGTTCCCGGTCGAGTTCTTCCACCACACCGAGCGCGCCGCCCGCCTCATCCAGCGCTACGACCTCCGGCGCGGCGCCGAGGTCGCCCGCCTGGACCACTTCAACCTCTGCACCCCGGACATCCCGGCCGCCTACCGGCACTACCGGTCGCTGGGGTTCGGCTGTTCCGAGACCATCGAGGGCGAGGGGCGGGAACTGTACGCGGCCTGGATGTACCGCAAGCAGACCGTGCACGACGTGGCCTTCACCGGCGGCGCGGGTCCCCGGCTGCACCACCTCGGGGTCGCCACTCACGAATCCCACCAGGTGCTGCGCACCGCCGACCTCTTCGGCGCGCTCCGCAAGGAGCACCACATCGAGCGCGGTCCCGGCCGGCACGGTGTCTCCAACGCCTTCTACCTCTATCTGCGCGACCCCGACGGGCACCGGGTGGAGATCTACACCTCCGACTACTACACCGGCGACCCGGACCACGAGACCCACCGCTGGAGTGTGCGGGACGACCGGCGCCGCGACTTCTGGGGCAACGCGGTCATCGAGTCCTGGTACAAGGAGGCGTCCCCGGTCCTGGACCTGGACGGCAGGCCGCAGCCGCTGTCGGAGTCCCTGCTCGACGAGTCCGCCGTGCGGGTCGGCGCCGACGGACTGGGGTGACCCCCGCCACCGTCCCGGCCCCGGCCCACCGCCGGGGCGAGCATCGCCCCGGCCCCGTGCTCTTCGAACGCCTCCCGGGGCAGGAGAGCGCCGGGCGGCCGGGTCATGGCGAACCCATGCTGGATATTCGCGAGAGGAAAATCCGGTTAATAGGTCTGCAAATCGGTCGCTAGATCGGTGTAATCGGCACCTATGCCGGACCGTGGAAAGACCTAGCGTCCGGGATGTACGCGGGCTGTACCCGCCTCAGAAAGGAAACCAGGCACCCATGTCCGTCCCGGATACCGGCGTAGCGCCGAAAGCAGACCCCGACGCCCTCAGCACCTTCCCCGACCCCGGCCGGCAGGCCCTCGGCGACCTCCCCCTGCCTGTCGAGGAGCTGCCCGACTCGGAAGCGTCACCGGACATGGTCTGCCGCCGTGTGCGGGACGAACTGATGCTCGACGGCAACGCACGCCTCAACCTCGCCACCTTCGTCACGACGTGGATGGAGCCGCAGGCACGGCAGCTCATGGCCGAGACGGCGGAGAAGAATCTCGCGGACCGCGCCGAGTATCCCCAGATCACCGCGATGGAGGAGCGGTGCGTGCGGATGCTGGCCCGGCTCTGGCACGCGCCGTACCCCGAACGGGTGCGCGGCTGCTCCACCACCGGGTCCAGCGAGGCCGCCATGCTCGGCGGCCTCGCGCTCAAGCGCCGCTGGCAGGCCCGTCGCCGCTCCCAGGGCAGGGACACCGCACGCCCGAACCTCGTGATGGGCGCGAACGTCCAGGTGTGCTGGAAGAAGTTCGCCAACTACTTCGAGGTGGAACCCCGTTGCGTCCCGATGGAACCGGGCCGGTATCACCTCACCCCCGACACGCTGACCGCCTACTGCGACGACAACACCATCGGTGTCGTCGCCGTCCTCGGGTCGACGTTCGACGGCTCCTACGAGCCCGTCGCCGACATCTGCATGGCCCTGGACGGCTACCAGGCCGCCACCGGAACCGACATCCCCGTGCACGTCGACGGCGCCTCCGGAGCCCTGGTGGCCCCCTTCCTCGACCCCGGCCTCATGTGGGACTTCCAACTCGAACGCGTCGCCTCCATCAACACCTCCGGACACAAGTACGGTCATGTCTTCCCCGGTCTCGGCTGGGCCCTGTGGCGCGACGCCGAAGCCCTCCCCGACGACCTGGTCTTCGAGGTCGACTACCTCGGTGGCAAGTCCCCGACCTTCACCCTCAACTTCTCGCGTCCCGGAGCCCATGTCGTCGCCCAGTACTACAGCTTCCTGCGCTACGGCTTCCCGGGCATGCGGCGCCTGGCGTCGCAGTGCCGCACGACGGCCCGCGCGCTCGCCGCGCAGATCCGCAGCATGCCGTCCTACGAGCTGATCACCGACGGCTCCGAGCTTCCGGCCTTCGCCTTCCGCGTCACGCCGGGCACACCGGGCCTCAGCGTGTTCGACGTGTCCCAGGCCATGCGGGCACGAGGCTGGCACCTGCCCGCCTACACCTTCCCGGCTCCTTGCCAGGACATCTCCGTCCTGCGCCTGGTCGTACGGACCGGCTTCACCGCCGAACTCGCCCGGCTCTTCATCGCCGACCTGACCGAGGTCACCAGGCGTCTCCAGGCCCGTAGCCCGCGCGTTCTCGCGCCGCTTCTGCGGCCCTCCACCGCGACCGAGCCCGGGGGCTGACCTCGCCGCTGTCCCGGGCCGGGGCGTGGCATCGCGCATCGCGTCGGCCGTCAGACCGCCGCGCTGCCCCGGCAGTGCCGGAGGCGCGGCCCAGCCTCCCGCTGCCGCGGCCGCGTTCTCCGTCACGCGGTGACGATGTTCCTGCCGCAGCGGCAGCGGGGCCTGCGCGACGGTTGCGATCGTGGGATCGTCGACCCCCGCTTCCGCGAGCGAGGCGGCCAGATGCCGTACGACCCGGCCGGAGGCGTCATCAGTGATCGACGGGTACTCGCGCGCCGTGCGCATCGTACGGCCGGAGTAGGGGCGCGTCGCCCCGAGCGCCCGCCCGGCGAACGCCGCCGGTGCCGCTTGAGCGGCTCGAGGTCGACTCCGGTGAAGCACGGCCGCAGCCCGGGGCCGCCGAGCGCCTTCTCGTGGAAGGCGTCGACGACCGCGCCGATCGCGGGTTCCCCGCCGAGTCGCTCGAACAGGCTCGGGGAGCCGGGCTGGGACGGCGTGGTGGGGACGGTGCCGGTCATGCCGCCGGTGTCCGGCCCGGTCCTTGCCGGTTCGTCGGCACGGGGTTTGCGAGCGGTCGGATCCCGCCCATTCGCCCCGCACCCCCTGGAAACGTTCCGTAACGCTGCGCCTACACGGCAGCCGTCGGTGTCCCGCCGCTGGGCCGGGGAGCGGCCGGGGCGGGGACGGCGACGAGGCCGAGCGCGCCCAGGTGGGCCCGGTGCCGGTGGAAGACCCGCCGCATGTGCAGCACCCGGCGCCGGGCGGCCGGGTCCCGCAGGGCCCGGCCGATGATGCCCAGGGCTCCCTCGGCTCCTTCGTCGGCGACGAGCCGCCGCGTCTCGAGAAGGGCCATCGGCACCGTCTTGCGGGCGACGACGGTGAATCCCCCGGCGGCCAGCAGATCGCTCCAGCCGGCCGGGGTGAGGGGACGAGCGTCGATGTGCATGGCCTCGCACAGGTCCGTCGTGATCCTCTCGGCGTGCGCCGGGTCCAGCCCGTCGGGCAGCAGGCACAGTTCGTGGACGGCGTACCGGCCCGAGGAGCCGGCGAGGAGCCGGCGCGCCTCCCGCACGATCCGCCGCTTGGCGGGGTCGGGCTGCATCGTCAGCATCGCCTCCCCGTACACCACGGTGGCGCAGCCGTCGGGCAGACCGGTGCTGGCGGCGTCCGCGCGCACCGCCCTGACCTCGGTCGTGCCGGGTGCCGTCAGTGCGCCCAGCGCGGCCACGGCCGCGGCATCGCGGTCGACGGCGGTGTAGGCGGCGGGGGCGCGGGCGAGCGTCAGACGGGCGGTGGCTCCCAGCCCCGCGGCCAGTTCCACCACCCGGTCGTCCGGTCCCACACTCAGCTGGTCGAGCATCCAGCGCGTCAGGCGGATGCCTCCCGGGCGCAGGACCCGTTTGCCCAGGCGTGCCAGGGTCCGGTGGCCGGGCAGACGGGCGGCGGCCGGGCCTCCGCCGGGCGGGCGGCTGGGCCGGGGCGGCCGTCCGCGATCGGTGCCAGCCATGCTCGTGCCTCCCTCACCCTCGGCCCCCGCGCTCACCGGGGCCGCGCAGGCAAGGCTAATTTCATTGTTTGCCCGTGTATGGGGCCGAACGTCCCCATCGAAGGGACCACCGGTCCGGCCTCGGACGCCGGACCGGTCGCCGGCACGCCGCCGGGTCCGTCCCGCAGCGCCCGGTGATCCGGCGGAACCCGGCGGAAGGAGGGACCAACGGCCCCGGGGTGAGGGCCAGTCGGCCGTGGGGCCGGATGCCGGGCGCGGTGCAGGCTGGCGGTGATCGAACCGGAGGTAGCGCATGTACGACCGCACCGAGCGCCGGCCCGGCCCTGTCCGTCCCGGGCCGAGACCGGCGCGGCGTTCGGTCCGTACCCCCCGGTGCGGTCATCGTCCGGCCGCCTCGCACGTCTGCCCTGACTCCCGGGCGGCCGGACGTACGGCACGCCGTCCGGCACCCCCACCCTGACCTCCGAGCGGTTGCGGGCCGTCGACGGGGCCGTAGCGGTCGGGCTCTCGCTGAGCCTGGACGGCTCGACCGCCGCACTGCACGACGGGTTCCGCGGCGTGCCCGGCGTGTTCCGCCGGACCCTCGGCGCCTGGGACGCCGCGCGCGAGCCGGGCATGGAGGTCCAGATCGACACCACGGTCACCCGGCACAACCTCCACGACCTGCCGGACATCGCCCGCCTCGTCCATGATCACGGGGCGATGCCGTGGAGCGCCTTCTTCCTCGTACCGACCGGGCGCGGCAAGGTGCTGGTGCTCGGGGCGCTGACGGCCGGCGAGACCGAGGACGTCCTGAACGTCGTGTACGACGTCGGTCTGACCGCGCCCGCCGAGACCACCGGGGCCCACCACTTCCGCCGTGTCGCGCTGCAGCGGCGGATACTCGCGGACCGGGGCGAGGAGCACGAGAAGGCGCTCCGGCTCGGCCCGCTGTACCGGCGGTTGCGCGACCGGATGGGTGAACCGGGCCTCGCCACGGGGCGACGGAGCGTCCGCCGGCCGCCGCTCGACATCGACGCGGGCCGGGGCTTCGTCTTCGTCTCCCGCGAAGGGCGCCCGCACGGGCAGCCGGCCGGCGCCTCGACGGGCCCGGCCGGCCCTCGCGTACGGACGCGTGACCGTGCGTCAGCGCCGGAAGACGTCCTTGCCCTTCTCCTTGGCCTGGCGCGCGTCGCCCTTCGACTTCTCGGCCTGCCCCTCGGCCGTCAGGCGCTCATTGCCCACCGCGCGACCGACTGTCTCCTTCGCCTTCCCCTTGGCCTGTTCCTTCTTCGCCTTGGCCTTCTCATCTCGTGCCACCGCTGCTCACTCCAAGCGACCCTCGACTCTGGTGTCACAGACCGAGTGACCCTGAGCCGGCCTCGTAAACGGTGAGGCCGTGGACCCTGCCGGCCCCCGGCCGCCGGGGCGGCCCCGGCCGACGACTATGACAGTTGTCATGAAGATGTGCTATGACAGCGGTCATGACGGGATCGGGTGGTGCCAGAGCCGCGGAACAGCGGAGCGAGGGGGCAACGGTGAGTGAGGTCTCATCCCGGGTGATGTGGGAGCTCGCCGAACCGGTGCACGACCTCGTGTACTTCACGCCGGAGGCCGTGCAGGCCGCCGGTGAGGTGGGGATGCGGGGCTTTTGGATGGGATACGTCGCGATGCGCGCCGCCCCGCTGGGACCGGTGCATCCGGCGGTGGTGACCAGCAGCTTCTATGTGTTCCACCCCGACCGGGTGACCCGGGCGCTGCCGGACGCGTGGCGGTACGCGGCGCCGTCGGACGTCCTGGCGGCCCGGGAGCGGGCGGTGGACCTCGCCATGCGGCGGCTGTACGGGCAGGACGCCCTGCGCGGCGCGCCGATGGCGCAGGCTGCGGATCTCGCCTGGGACGCGGCCCAGGCGGCCGACACCGCCGGGCGCGTGCTGGGAGCCGCCAACCAGGCCCTCGAACGTCCGGCCGAGCCGCATGTGCGGTTGTGGCAGGCGGTGACCACGCTGCGCGAACACCGGGGTGACGGGCATGTCGCCGTACTGGTGGGCCGCGGTATCGGCCCGGTCCAGGCCATGGTGCTCAAGGCCGCCGCGGGAGAGTCGGACGGCACGATGCTGCGTGAAGGCCGCAAATGGGACGCCGCGACCTGGCGCGCCGCGGAAGCGGAGCTGCGGGAGCGCGGATGGGTCGATGACGACGGGCGTCTGACCCCCCGGGGAGCGGCCGAGCGCCGTGCCATCGAGGATGCGACCGACGCCGCCGCCGAAGGGCCGTGGCGCGCTGTGGGCCGGGGCGCGACCGCACGACTCGCCGAACTGCTCGCCCCGTTGGCGCGGACGGTGCTGGAGTCGGGACTGATTCCCGCGGGCAATCCCGTGGGGCTCACCGGCTCCCTGCCCGGCGGTTCACGTCAGTTCCACAGCGGGTAGGTCTCCACGCGCCCGTACCCGGCCGGGCGGCCGTCGGTGTAGACGAGGCTCATGCGGGTGTAGTGCCGTACCTGGGGATGCTTCTTCCAGGGCTGCGGGTCGTCGAGCCGCACGATGACGCGGTACGAGTGGAATCTGCCCGCTGCGCAGTACGGCACGCAGTCGTTCACCACGTTGACGCCCTCGGCCAGCGCCGAGTCGGCGCCCCAGCTCGACCAGTGCAGCGAGGTGAGCAGGCTGTTGCCGTCACCACAGGCGATCATGAAGTCGCCCGGCTGCAGCTGCGGGCGCCAGAAGCAGTCGACGAGCACGGGATCCACGGGCTGCTGCCGCTGCGCGGTGTGTGCGGCCTCCGCCGCCCTGGGAGCGGCGGAGGCCGTCCCCATGACTCCGAGGAGCGATGCGGCGCAGAGCGCCACCGCCGTACTCACCGTGTGTCTCCGCATGTCCGCTCCCGGCTTGCTGGTCTCCGGATCCATGCGCCCCTGCCCGGACTCCTCTAACCGACGCTACGACCGTGCCAGGGGATGCACCACTCGTACAGACGCCACGCCGTGTCTGCGCGCACGCCGCCGGGGGCGGCCCCGGCGACGTGCGCCGCCGGGGGTCAGCAGCCTCCGCAGTTGTAGTACAGGACGTCCCAGTGGCTGCCCTCGTCGGCGTAGATGTTGCCGGCCCCGGACCGGTACCGGGGCGCGCCGTCGCCGCGCAGGCCGATGTACGTGAACGTGCCCTTGATGTAGTTGGTGACGCAGGTGTTCTTGCCGTAGTCGAGCTTGTAGCCGTTCCAGTGCGAGTAGGTGCCGCCGGCATGGCCGGTCTCGGTGCCGCCGGTGATGTTCAGCGCACAGCCCGAGGCGCCCTTGAGGGTCTGGGCGCCCTCGGCGGTGGCGAGGTTGAGCTGTTCGAAGGACGTGCAGGTCGAGTTGTTGCGGTCGGAGCAGTTGCCGGAGGACGACCAGGTGATGCCCGCCTGACGGAACATCGAGGTGGCGGTGGCGTGGGAGATCTTGGTGACGGCGACGGTCTGGGTGCTGTCCTGGGCGGCGAGGGCGTCGCCGGCGCCGCCCAGGACGGTGAGGCCGGGGGCGAGGGCGAGCGCGAGAGCCGTGAGGGCGGAGCGGATTTTCATGCGAGGACCTCCTGCGGTCAGGCCGTGCGTCTCGTGGGGGCGGCGGTGCAGGTGGTGCACGCAGATGGTGCCCGAGCGCTACGCGCGTCCGCCAGCGGGCGGGGGCCCGCCGCCCACTGCGGGGTGGGGTGGGGCGGCCACGGCCGGGCGGTGCTCAGGCCGCGTGGCTGAAGGCGGGGAAGTAGCCGTCGGACTGCCCGAGCGCCGTGGGATGGTACGACTCGACGGGGGCGAGCCAGTTGACACTGCGCAGCCAGGGGGCGCCGGAGCAGATCTCGTGCCCGGAGAAGGTGGTGGCGATGTCGGTGAAGGTGAACCCGTGGTCGGCGGCGCGCTTCGCGATCACGCCGTTGAGATGGTCCACGGCGTCGTTGACGGCGGAGCGGGAGGCCTCCGTCAGGCCCGCCACGCAGGTGCCCTTGAGCCGGTACAGGCGCGGATAGCCGAGCACCACGACGTGAGCGGCCCGGGCCTTGCCCCTGATCGCCGTGTAGAGACGGTCCAGGTCGTGCGGGAGGGTCCGGTCCATGTACGACCTGGCCTCGGCGATGACGGTCTGGCATGCGGTGTTGCCCCGCAGCACACACGTCGTCATGACCTTGCCGAAGCCCGCGTCGCTGCCCCCGGCCGTGATGCTGACCAGGCCCGTACGGGTGCCGAGCGGGCCGAGTTGTTTGGCCAGCACATCACTCGTGCGCGCGCCGTTGCACGCGGTGAAGGTGAACGACGACGGTGCATGCGCCGCCGCCCACAGGGCGGGATACGCCCGGCCGCTGCGCAGGCAGTCGCCACTGGAGCCCAGATAGCTGCCGGTCCCGACGCCGGCGGAGTAGGAATCGCCGAGGGCCACGTATCCGGTGGCCGCCGTCTGCGGGGTCGCCTGCGCCGCGGCGGCACCCGTGACGGTGCAGGCGACGGCGAGAAGGAGGGAGGACATGCATGCCGAGATTCGGGACTGTCTCATATACCTCCCTTAGCACGGCCCATTCGCCCCGGCCGTCATGGCCGTACCGCCGTGTCCTGCCCGGTGGAGAAGCGCCCGCGGCCGTGCCGTGTCCCGGAAACCCCTCGCATCCCGGGGGACTTGCGCCGCCACGGGAGGGGGTGGCGGCCCGCCGCCCCGAGGCGGGCGTCACCCGAAGGGACGTCACCCGCCCGGCGGCGTCCCGACCACGCCCCGGTGGGCCTGCGCCGATTGCCCGGTCATGCCGTCATCGGCACCCGGGGCGGCGCGCGCCTGATCGCGGTGACCGTCGCCCCGTACGGGTCCACGGGAGATGGACGAAACGGTTGGCCAGCGGCGGGCTCAGTTCCCAGCCGTCGGCCGCGGAGGACCGCGGATTGGCGGCGGCCACGATCCTTACCCCGCGAGGCAGTCGGAGGGCGCCGATCCGCCGCTCGAGCACCAGGCGGAGCAGGGCGGCCTGAACGGCCGGTGGCGCGGTGGACAGCTCGTCCAGGAACAGCAGGCCCCGGCCGGCCCGCACCAGCCGTACGGCCCAGTCCGGCGGGGCCATGGGGACACCGTGTTCCGCGGGATCGTCTCCGACCACGGGCAGCCCGGAGAAGTCGGACGGCTCGTGCACGCTGGCGATCACGGTGGTCAGCGGAAGGTCCAGGGCCGTGGTCAGCTGGGTCAGGGCCGCGGTCTTGCCGATCCCGGGCTCACCCCACAGGAGCACGGGCAGATCGGCGGCGACCGCAAGGGTCAGGGCCTCCAGTCGCGCGTCGGGGCGCGGTTCGGTGGTGGTGTCCTGCAGCAGCGTCAGCAACGCGTCGGCGACATCGAGTTGGGAGGCGGGGGCCGGGACCGCAGGGGCGCCGGCTGTGGTGGACGGGGTGGAAAGGGCGTATGCAGGCATGGGTGATCACCTATGGGTTCGTGGCGGGACGAGCGGGGCGAGGCCCCGGGGTCAGCGGGAGGCCGCGTGGCGCGGGCGGGAGCGGTGGTCACGGGGACGGGGACGACCCGGGAGGGTGCGGCCGGGTCCGGGCCCGAACAGGTCGGCTCTGAACCGCCCGTAGGTGATCCGCCGCAGCGCTGCCGCCTCCAGTTCGTCCCGTAGCGCGCCGCCGCGCAGCAGGGCGTCGGGTCCGAGCAGATCCTCGACGGCGGCGAGCGCACCGGCGGTGTCACCGTGGTCGAGGCGTGCGCGGATGCTGGGGAGGCAGTCAAGACGGTGCGCCTCGTCGATGGCCCGCAGGCACGGAAGCGGAGTACCGGTCAGCGCGGCCAGCAGCTCCTCCCGGCGGATCTCGTCCTGGCCGTGGTCCAGCGCGGCCAGCACCCCGTCGACCAGCCCGATACGGTGCCGGGCTCCCCGGCACTCGACGAGGCGCGGTCGTCCTCCCCGGTCCGCCGGCCGGGACGAACCGGCCGGCCGGTGATCCGGTACCAGCGCCGACGCGACCAGCGGATGCAGCCGGTCGGCCTCGATCAGCCCGGCGCGGAGCAGTTCCAGATCGGGCGGCACCCAGGTCGCCGCGTCGGGCAGGAGCGGCATCCCGGAGGCACCGGCCTCCGCAGACGCCGCGGGGATCCGCACCGCAGGCGGCGTGGTGCCGTCCGCGGCCACGTCCAGGACCAGCCTTTGCCGCGCCCCGGGCCGCACGGCGACGGTCCCGCCGGACCGCCCGTGGGCGCGCAGCAGGATCCCCGCCTCGGCCGCCCACCGGTCGACGGCGCAGTGGCGTCCCCCCGGCACGGCATCCAGCAGGTCCGGGTCCACCGCCGGCGGACCGCCGGCGGACCGCCGGGCGGCCCCGGAGCGGATGCGCAGTTCCCCGGCCCGGCGCGCGTCCCACAGATGGCGGTGCAGGTCGAGGCGGAACCGCCGGTCGGGGTGGGGACGGGGACGACGGCGGGCGCCGGCGGAGCGGGACTCGTCCCACAGGGCGAGGCTGAACCGCTGACCGGCGTCGGCCCAGGCCGGCGGGGTCCTGGCCACGAGGTGCACCGGGCAGGCGCCGTCGCCCTCCTCGGCCCCGTACCGGGCCAGGGTGAGGGTCAGACCCGGGCGCAGCAGTCCGTCGGGAGCGATCCTCGGCATGTGCCAGCGCAAGAGGTCGGGAGCCAGATGGCGCAGGTCGGCCCGTACCCGGGCCGCCAGTTCCCGGCCGTACTCGCGTGCCACGGAACGCAGTTGGAGATCGACATCAATGCCTGCGGCGGCGCACGCCCCCGCCCAGTCCCCGGCACGGCGGCGGGCGGTCGCAGTCTCGATCACGGAGGGCGGCACGGCGTACTCGCGCACATGCAGCCAGAGGGAAAGGCGGGAATCCCCACGCGCGGTGTCGGTGAGCATCAGCACTCACCTTGCGCGGACGGGTCCCCCAATCTGCCGAGAGAGTGAGTTGTCATCGCGGTGATCATATCGCCGTTTCCCCGCGATGTGCCAGGTTCCCGCCCGCCGGAGCCCCGATCCGGGACGGGCGGCGCACACGGCCCGCGAAGGTCTCTCGTCACTCACGGGGCGGATGTGCACGCGTTCCGTGACCGATCTGCCCCGGCTGTGGCACCCTCAAGATCGCTATCTGGGTGATATTTCCTAATGTGACAGGACGAAAAGTGCCTGATTTCTTGTCAGATTTAGAACGATTCTTTTTCTTGAATGATTCGCGTTTGTGGAGGTAGGTTGGCGCCATGACCGCATCCCCGACGCCGACCACCGCCGAGGAGCTGCGCGGTGCCGGCCTGCGTGTGACGGCCGCCCGCGTTGCGCTGCTCGAGACCGTCCGGGACGGTGACCACCTCGGTGTCGAGGCGATCGCCTCCGGGGTGCGTGATCGCGTGGGCCATGTCTCCGTGCAGGCCGTGTACGAGGCCCTCCACGCGCTCACCGCCGCGGGACTCGTACGCCGCATCGAGCCGGCCGGCAGCCCGGCCCGGTTCGAGGGACGCGTCGGGGACAACCACCACCACGTCGTGTGCCGGTCGTGCGGTGCCGTCGCCGACGTCGACTGCGCCGTTGGTGAGGCGCCGTGCCTGACCGCGTCCGACGACCGCGGCTTCTCGGTCGACGAGGCCGAGGTCGTCTACTGGGGCCTGTGCCCCGACTGTTCCACCACCGGCAGCTCCTGAGTGCCGTGATCCGCCTGGTCCGGAAGGATTCCCATGTCTGAGAACCATGATGCAATCGTCGTAGACGCCGAGTCGGAGGGCGAGGGAGGCTGCCCCGTCGCGCACGGGCGCGCCCCGCACCCGACTCAGGGTGGCGGGAACCGCCAGTGGTGGCCGGACCGGCTCAACCTGAAGATCCTCGCCAAGAACCCCGCCGTGGCCAACCCGCTCGGCGAGGAGTTCGACTACGCCGAGGCGTTCAGGTCGCTGGACCTCCCGGCAGTGAAGCGGGACATCGCGGAGGTGCTGACGACCTCCCAGGACTGGTGGCCGGCCGACTTCGGCCACTACGGCCCCCTCATCGTCCGGATGGCCTGGCACAGCGCGGGCACCTACCGGATCAGCGACGGCCGCGGTGGCGCCGGCGCCGGCCAGCAGCGCTTCGCCCCCCTCAACAGCTGGCCGGACAACGCCAACCTCGACAAGGCCCGCCGCCTGCTGTGGCCGGTCAAGAAGAAGTACGGCCAGAGGATCTCGTGGGCCGACCTCATGATCCTCGCCGGGAACGTGGCCCTGGAGACCATGGGCTTCAAGACCTTCGGCTTCGGCGGTGGCCGGGAGGACGTCTGGGAGCCGGAGGAGGACGTCTACTGGGGTCCCGAGAGCACCTGGCTCGGCGACGAGCGCTACACCGGCGACCGGGAACTGGAGAACCCGCTCGGCGCGGTCCAGATGGGCCTGATCTACGTCAACCCGGAGGGCCCCAACGGCACCCCGGACCCGATCGCCGCGGCCCGCGACATCCGCGAGACGTTCCGCCGCATGGCGATGAACGACGAGGAGACGGTCGCCCTCGTCGCGGGCGGCCACACCTTCGGCAAGACCCACGGCGCGGGCCCGGCGGACAACGTCGGCCCCGACCCCGAGGCCGCGCCGCTCGAGGAGCAGGGCCTGGGCTGGAAGAGCTCCTTCGGCACCGGCAAGGGCGGCGACACGATCACCAGCGGTCTCGAGGTCACCTGGACGAACACCCCGACGACCTGGGACAACAGCTTCTTCGAGATCCTTTTCGGATACGAGTGGGAGCTGTTCAAGAGCCCCGCCGGCGCGCATCAGTGGCGGCCGAAGGACGGTGCCGGGGCGGGCACGGTCCCCGACGCGCACGACCCGTCGAAGAGCCATGCTCCGTCGATGCTGACGACCGACCTGGCGCTGCGGTTCGACCCGGTCTACGAGCCGATCTCACGCCGTTTCCTGGAGAACCCGGACGAGTTCGCGGACGCCTTCGCCCGGGCCTGGTTCAAGCTGACCCACCGCGACATGGGCCCGGTCGTGCGCTACCTCGGCCCGGAGGTCCCGACCGAGACCCTGGTGTGGCAGGACCCGCTGCCGGAGGTGACGCACGAACTCGTCGACGACGAGGATGTCGCCACCCTCAAGGCGCAGGTCCTCGCCTCGGACCTGTCGGTGTCCCAGCTGGTGTCCGCCGCATGGGCGTCGGCCTCGTCCTTCCGCGGCAGCGACAAGCGCGGCGGCGCCAACGGCGCGCGCATCCGTCTCGAACCGCAGCGCGGCTGGGAGGTCAACGACCCGGACCGGCTGGCGACGGTGCTGCGCACCCTGGAGGGGATCCAGGAGTCCTTCAACACCGCCCAGACCGGTGGCAAGCGCATCTCGATGGCCGACCTGATCGTGCTCGCCGGAGGTGCGGCCGTCGAGAAGGCCGCCAAGGACGCGGGCTTCGACGTCCGGGTCCCGTTCACGCCGGGCCGTACGGACGCCACGCAGGAGCAGACCGACGTGGAGTCGTTCGCCGCGCTGGAGCCGACCGCCGACGGCTTCCGCAACTACCAGGGGAAGAGCAACCGGCTGCCGGCCGAGTACCTGCTGCTCGACCGGGCGAACCTGCTGACCCTCAGCGCCCCCGAGATGACGGTCCTCGTCGGCGGCCTCCGCGTCCTGGGCGCGAACCACCAGCAGTCGCAGCTGGGGGTTCTCACCACCACCCCCGGGTCCTTGACCAACGACTTCTTCGTCAACCTGCTCGACCTGGGCACGACGTGGAAGGCGACGTCCGAGGACGCGAACACGTTCGAGGGCCGCGACGCGGCCACGGGCGAGCTGAAGTGGGCCGGCAGCCGTGCCGACCTCGTCTTCGGCTCGAACTCCGAGCTGCGTGCGCTCGCTGAGGTCTACGCGAGCGACGACGCGAAGGGGAAGTTCGTGAACGACTTCGTCGCGGCATGGGTCAAGGTCATGAACCTCGACCGGTTCGACCTGGTCTGACTGTGATCAGCACGTCCGGGCCGGCCCGCGCGGGCCGGCCCGGACGTGCTGGACGGCGGTGCCCGTCAGGCGCGATGCGTCAGGACCGGCTCCCACGCTGATCGACGACCGTTTCACCGCCCGCACCCTCACCCGCCGGTTCGCCCGTGCCACCCAGGGCCTCACCCCCCTGCGCTACCAGCAGACCCTGCGGCTGGAGCGGGCCGAACACCTGCTGGGGCACAGCGCCACCGCGGAGGCCGCCGCCCGCGAGGTGGGATTCCAGGATGCTGAGCCGCCTGCGCCACCGGCCCACTGCCCGGTCCTGAGCCGCGGTCACAGCTGCGGCGGCAACGACTACTGACGGCCCGCCCCGCCCCGCACGCTACGGACGGGTGGCAGGCACTCCCGAGGAAAGCCAGCGCACCACCGATTCGGCGCTGTAGGGGGCGCCGTCCGGTGCGATCCGGGGGAGGAAGTCCACGTCCTGCCCGATGGTGACGATGGGGGGTTCCACGTAGCCGTGGGGTCGGCGCTGCCCGAGCCCGATGGCGGCCAGCAGTCCGTTGCACAGGCACTGCCGCCCTTCCGTCTGCTCGACGGCGCCGCCCTTGCGGAGGTAGGCGACCTTGGGTTCCGCCGGGCAGCGGTAGCCGACGCCGCCGCGCTCGGTCCGGTAGGGAGTACGCAGATACCCCAGGTCGCACACCCGTCGGCGGGCGGCACCGACGCCCGGTTCGGAGAGCGTGCCCGGCAGGTCGGCGACCTTGAAGGGGAACGAGGTGGGGGATGCCGCCGGGTCGTTGCGGGCGATCGACGCAGAGCGCAGCGCGCGCTCGGTCAGCTCCCGGCGCAGCCGCGGATCGAGCCCCGACTCCTCGCAGAGGGCGAAGACGCTGCCCAGTTGGACCCCGGCGGCGCCGGCCGCCCGCGCCTGCGCGACCCGCTCGGGACCGCACTGGCCGCCGGCGACCCAGAACGGCAGGCCGAGGGCGGCCATCTTCGCCAAGTCCGGGACGTCCTTGGGGCCGTAGACCGGTTCGCCGTTCTCATCCAGCCGCAGCGGCCCACGCGGTGGTGCGCTGTGGCCGCCCGCGGTGTGGCCCTCGACGACGAAGCCGTCCGGCCGGGTCTCCTCGGACCGGTTGAGATACGAGGCCAGCACCGGCAGCGACACGATGGCCAGCACGTCGGGGCGGCGCAGTTCCCCCACGTCGGCCCCGCGCAGGACGGAGGCGGGATCGAAGCGCTGCTGCCAGGACTTGTCGTCACCCTCGACGGTCACCTGGGCGGTGACGGGCTGCTTCAGGGCCAGCAGGGTGGCGAGCGTCGGAATCTGGGCGGGGATGCCCGCGCCGACCAGGACGTAGTCCACCCCCGCCAGAATCGCCCCGAACATGGCGGGGACCGTGGCGAGCTGGACCTTCTCCAGGTAGTTGATGCCGACCGGACCGCTGTGGCCCTCCTTGGCGAGCCACACCTCGCAGAAGTTGCTGACGACGGTCAGCAACCGGGCGGGGCAGTCGTCGTCGGCCCGCATCCGCGGGGTGGCGAGGAACCGCTCGCCGCCCTCGATCCCGCCCTCGACGAAGTACCGTTCGCGGACGGCGTCGGCGAGTTCCGCGACGGGGAAGGCCGCCAGCGCCCGGCGGACATGCCCGCCGGGGTCGCCGTTCTGCAGTACCCGGGCCACCACGGTGTCCAGAGCGGTCCCCGAGACGACCCCCAGCTGTCCGGTGCGCGCGACGGCCCGGGCGAGCCGCCACCCCGACACCCCGATCCCCATCCCGCCCTGGATGAGCCATGGGCGCTCGGTCGACTGCTGGGCTGTGCTCACGGGCCCTCGCTCTGGGTTGCTGAACTGGGGACTTCTACCTACGGCCCCGTAACCTACGGAACCGTAGCAACGTACCAGGGGATCTTCCCCTCCCTGCGAGCGGGCCTGGTAGGGCCGTACAGCCGGGGGAGGGGACCGAACGGCCCTATCCCCGCAGCGGAGGCGCGGTCAGCCCCGCGAGCACGAACGCGATGACCGTCTCCGCGTGCGGAAACCCCGAGGGCTCCGCGGGCATCTTGGCCAGAGGCCGCCCGTAGGTCTCCATCACCAGGCTGAAGGCGAGGCGGCAGCGCTCGGTGACCTCCCGGGGCGACAGGCCGGGCAGTGCGCGCCCGATGAGCACCTCGAAGGGGGCGGGTGCGAAGAGGGACGAGACATGGGGGAGCTGGCCCGTGGGCAGGGCCGAGCGCGCCAGCAGGTGGCACAGCATCCGGCCGTCCCGGGTGCTCACCGGCTCGGCGAAGGGCTCCACGCCGGCCGGGCTCCTGGAGACGGCCCCCAGCATCTCCGCCTACGCGACGTCAAAGCTCGCCGTGGCACGCTGGGTCCGCCGTACCGCGGTCACCCCGGAGTGGGCCCGCCGGGGCATCCTCCTCAACGCCATCGCACCGGGCGCTGTGCTCACCCCGCTGATGACCGGGGCCACCGGAGCGTCGGCGGATTTCGACCCCGACTCCTTCCCGACGCCCATGCCGCTCGGGATCTTCGGGCGGCCGGACGACATCGCGTTCTGGGTGGAGCAGTTCCTGCGGCCCGAGGCCCGCTTCACCACCGGTTCGATCCTCTTCGCCGACGGCGGCACGGATGCCGCGATGCGCGCAGGCGCCCAGCCCTCCGCCCTGCGGGTATGACCAGCCCTCCGCCGCGCGCAGGTGACCTGCCGGCCCACCACGCCCCGGGAGACCCCGATGACCACACCCGCACTGTTCGAGCCCGCCCGCCTCGGCCCCCTGACACTGCGCAACCGGTTCATCGAGGCGGCCACGTTCGAAGGCATGACCAAAGGAGCCCAGGCCGGTGACGAGCTGATCGAGTTCCACCGCCTGCACGCGGCCGGAGGCGTGGCCATGACCACCGTCGCCTACTGCGCCGTCGCGCCGGAGGGCAGGACCGAGCGCCACCAGCTGCAACAAGTGCATGCCGACCATCTTCAGCGGCACCCACTGCGTCCTGGCTGCGGACAGGGCCGCCTCGCGCTGAACGCAGAGGAGGGCCGGCCCGCACTCCGGCCGGCCGAAGGGACCGCCGCCCACGCGGACCGGCTCCCAGGGCGCGGCCCCACCGGCTGCCGCATCCGTGACGAGCAGCACCGGACGGGCCGCGGGCACCCCGCGGCCGGTCCTCGCGGTGCTTTCCGCCACCCTCTCGCGGCCGTGTATCCGTTACGCGGGTGACGCGCATGGACTCCCTCCGCCGCGCCGCCGCCGGCACGCCGGCGGATCGACGACGGGGGTGCGCGTGCTCCGGGTGGACCTCACCGGCCAGGAACTGTCCCGGCTGCGGATCGCCGAACGGACCGATCCGCTGTGGGAGACCGCGCTCGGCCTTCACCTGCTGCAGAGCCGGGACATCGCGCTCGCGTTCGAGCCCTGGCGGCGCGAGGTCACCGGGGCACCGCGCCGGCCTCCTCCCCGCGACCCGTGCGCTGATGCACCTGTGCCCCGCGGCTTCCTACTTCCCCGGCTTCCTCACCCCGGCCTTCGGCGACGCCGGCCTGGACATTGCCCTCGGGCACGTCATGGCGCCCCCGCGTCACCGGCTGCTGGCCGAACTCACCCGCCCGTACCACCGCACCAGGACCCCCGTCCCGCGCGCGGTGCGGCTCCTGGCCCAGGGCCGTCCCGAGGCGCCCGCCCGTCTGGGCCGCCGGGTGCGCGACTACTACGCCGTCGCCGTCGAGCCGTACACGGCCGCGATCCGGGCCGAGGCCGCCGTCGACCGCGCGGCCCGCGCCGAGGCCGTTCTGCACCGGGGGCCGAGGGCCTGCTCGCCGGATTCGGCACTCTGCACGGCCGGCGCTACGAGAGCGGCACCCCGCGCACCCCGTACCCGCTGGATCGCGAACTGCGCCTTGGCGGAAGGTTTTTGACTCTCATTCCGGCCTACTTCTGCGTTCGCGCTCCGCTCGTGCTGGTGGACGAGACCCTGCCTCCGGTCCTGGTCTACCCCCTCTCGCCGGCCCCCGGCCGGCTGGAGCGCTCCCGCAACGGCGGCCCCGCTTCATGTGCCGCGCAGTTGATCGGGGCCTCCCGCGCCCGCCTGCTGGCGCTGCTGGACGGCCCCATGACGACCACCGGCATCGCCGCCGCCCTGGACCTCGCACCGTCCACCGCCGGCCGCCACCTGTCGGTCCTGCGGGAAGCGGGACTGCCGGTCTCCCGCCGGGAGGGCACGCACGTCCTGCACCATCGCACCCGGCTGGGGGAGGCCCTGCCGGCAGGCACCGTGCGGTGACGGCGCTGCGGCGGCGCTGCGACGGCGAGGCGACGACCGGGCGGTGCCGGGCGTACGCGAAGGCCCCCGGCGCGGGAGCGTACGGAGACCGTACGGCGGATCAGCGGGCGCGAGGGGTGAGGCCGCCGCCCGGTCGTCGGCTGAGGCGGGGGCGGGTTCCCCGGTGGCCGGAGAGTTGCGGGGCGGTCAAGGCCGGCGGGCCTGCCGGCGTGCGGTACGGGGTGCCGTGCAGGATGCCAGGAGCGCGGCGGCGAGGGAGACGACGGCCAGGAGGCAGAAGAGCCGTCCGTAGCCGCCGAGGGGTGCGGCGAGGGCGGCTCCGGCGAACGGGGCCAGGGCCGCGGCGATGGTGGCCGGTGCCGCGAGCAGCCCGGAGAGGCGTCCGTAGTGGGCGGTGCCCCATCGGTCGGTGACGGCGGTGGCCTGGAGCAGGGTGAGGTTGCCGCGTACCGTACCGGCCGCGACGGACACGGCGATGAGCAGAGAGTACGGGCCTGGTACGGCGGCGAACCCGGCAGTGGTGAACCCGCCGAGCGCGACGAGGGCCGTCGTGCGCGTGGTCGCCGCGGTGCGGCGGGCGAGGGTGGCGTACAAGGTGCGGCCGAGCGTCTGGCCGAGGCCGCCGAGGCCGAGTGCCCATGCCGCTTGACCGGTGGTGTAGCCGCGTTCGAGGAGGAGCGGAACAAGGGAGACGACGACGGCGTACATCGCGAAGGCCGACAGGGTGAAGGCCGCGGCGAGCAGCAGGAACGGCCGGCTGCGCCCGGCCTCGGCCCCGCCTGCGGCCGCGTGCGCGGGGCCGGTCGGGGCCTTGGGCCAGGGGGCGCGCAGCGCCAGGGCGTGGGCCGGGACGGTGACGACGGCGAGGACGGCGGCCAGCACGAGGTAGGTGTGACGCCACGACAGATGGTCGGCGAGCAGGGCCGTCAGGGGTGCGAAGACGGTGGAGGCCAGGCCGCCGGCGAGGGTGACGATCGTCAGGGGCCGGACGTGGTGGGGTGCCCACCAGCGGGTCAGGGCGGCGAACGCGGGCTGGTAGAAGGTGGAGGCCATCGCCAGGCCGGTCAGGGCCCAAGCGGCGAAGAACACCGGCAGACCGGGGGCCGTGGCCACGATGAGCAGACCGGCGGTGCCGAGGGCCGAGCCGATCGTCATCACGGCGCGTGGACCACGCCGGTCGAGGATACGCCCGATGCGGAGGCCGGCGATCGCGGAGACGACGAGGCCGAGCGAGAACGCCGCGGTGGTCGCCCCGGCCGGCCAGCCGGTCGCCCGGCTGATCTGCGGGTTGAGGACGGGGAACGCGTAGTACAGGATCCCCCAGCCCACGATCTGCGTGGCGCACAGGGCGGGCAGGGCGGCGCGGGGCCGCGACCGGTCCTGCGACCCGGTCGCGGCCCCGCGCGCGGAAGTGCCGAGCCCGCTCACGCGCTGCAGCAGCCGCCCGCCGGAGCCTCCTCGGCACCGGCCGTGGCGGTGACCGCGGCCGGTGCGCCGAGCTGGACGAGCTGCGGCGCGGGAGCGCAGCAGCCTCCACCCGAGGTGTCGGCCTCCGACTCGTCGAAGAGTCCGGCCCCGCCGCACACGCCGGTCTCGGGCAGGATGAGTTCGACGCGGTCGGCGGCCTCCAGGTCTCCGGCGACGGCGGCGACGACGGAGCGGACCTGCTCATAGCCGGTCATGGCCAGGAAGGTCGGGGCGCGGCCGTAGGACTTCATGCCGACCACGTAGAAATCCTGTTCGGGGTGCGAGAGTTCGCGGTGGCCGTGTGGATAGACCGTGCCGCAGGAATGCTGGTTGGGGTCGATCAGCGGTGCCAGGGCGACGGGGGCCTGGAGGCGCTCGTCCAGGTTCAGGCGGACCTCGGACAGGAAGGACAGGTCGGGCCGGAATCCGGTCAGCACGATCACCTCGTCCACCGGCTCCAGCCGCCGGCCGTCCTCGCCCGCGAGCACCAGACGTCCGTCAGCGCGGCGTTCGATCGTCTCGGCGCGGAAGCCGGTGACCGCGTCGGCGTGGCCCTCGTCGACGGCGGCCTTCGCCGCCAGGCCCAGGGCCCCGCGGGCGGGCAGCTGGTCGGCCGTGCCGCCGCCGAAGGTGGAGCCGGAGATGCCACGGCGCAGGACCCACAGCGCCTTGGAGCCGGCACCGTCGTCTGACTTGGCCAGCTCGGCGAGGTGGACGAGCGCGGTGAACGCGGAGGCGCCGGAGCCGATCACGGCCGTGCGCCTGCCCACGTACCGGGCGCGGACGGCCGGGTCCTCGAGGTCGGGGATGCGGTAGGTGATGTGGTCGGCCGCGGCCTTCTCGCCGAGCGCGGGCAGCCCGTCGGCGCCCGCCGGGGACGGCGTGGTCCAGGTGCCGGAGGCGTCGATGACGGCGCGGGCGACGATCCGCTCCTCGCGGCCGTCGGCATCGCTGATGTGGACGACGAAGGGCTGGGCCTCGCGGTCGGCGTCGACGATCCGGTCGCGGCCGGCCCGGGAGACACCGGTGACCGTGGCACCCAGGCGTACGCGGTCGCCGAGGGCGTCGGCGAGCGGCTGCAGGTACTGCTCGGCCCAGTCACCGCCCGAGGGGTAGGCCGCAGGGTCGGGGCGTGTCCAGCCGGTCGGGGCGAGCAGCTTCTCGGCGGCAGGGTCGACCACTTCGGCCCAGGTGGAGAAGAGCCGTACGTGCGACCACTCGCGCACGGTGGTGCCGGCGGCGGGGCCCGCTTCCAGGACGAGCGGGGTGAGGCCGCGGTCGACGAGGTGGGCGGCGGCGGCCAGACCGGCCGGTCCGGCTCCGATCACGACGACGGGCAATTCGGCGGTGGGCGCGTTCACAGCGACTCCTTGGGTGTTTCGACGTCTGTCGATGGCTGCCCGGTCAGCATGCCAGGCTGTTTCGATGTACGTCAACATAGATAGATATCGAATTAGGATCGGATCGGTGGCTGCTGTGACGGGTCCCCACCGCCTGTGCGGGCCCGTGCGGACCGGCTGGCCACCGCCCTCCGCACCGGGGCCGGTGGCCGGTACGGCATGTGCCGCCGCCCCGGTGGCCGGCCCCTCCGCTGTTCCGACCGCAGCCCGCGGGCCTGTCCGGCGGATCTTGCCGGACAGGCCCCCGCTCCCGAGGAGGGCTCAGCGCTTGAGCGTGAAGGTGAAGCCGCCGGAGAGCGTGCCGCTCAGCCGGACCGCCGAAACGAGCTTCCCCTCCGTGATCAGTCTCTCCGTCTCGGCACGCGAAAGACCGCAGCCTTCAGCGATCAGTCGCACCGGCCGGACAGGGATCCGCGCCGCGAAGCGGACCGAGACGTCGATCACCTCGCGGTCCAGGTGATCCGATCCGCCGGTGTCGAGGCGCCAGGCGCTGTCCCAGTCGAGGGCGATGCGATTGCGGCGCCGGACGACCGGATCCTGGAGCAGCTCAGCCGTCAGGCCAAAGTCGTTGTCATGCAGTCGGTCCAGCAGCTCAGGTCGTACGGAGCGCACGTTCATGCGCTCCAGGACCGTGAGCTTTGCGGTTTCCCCGCAAGCGGTGCAGAGCGCGAGGAGCCAGGCGTCGATGAGCTTGTGGTGTGCGTTGACGCGAAATCTACCGCTTGCCCGGAAGCGCTCGGACGCGCACGCGTGGCAACGGCGGACGACGAGCGGCAGGCAGGTGGGCACGACCACCCAGGTATTGAGCACAGAAGTACACCGGTTTCAGTGAGAAGTCCGCAGCAGGAAGGAGCGCGGCGCACATGCGCGACGCGCGACGATTCAGCGCTCGGGAGGTCTCACAGGGTGTACAACGGCATGTCCCTTGACCAGACGACTTGGTTCGGCAGCACGGTAATGGCGGTGCAGGGCGCTGTTCCAGTGGGTTTCCAGCCGCCGTCGAGCCGGGGCAGCGGGCCCGACGGGATGGCGTCCCGCCGGGTGGTGCAGCCCATCAACGGGCCGGAACTCGGAGGTCACGCCGGGCACTTCGACCGGCTGGGGCGCTCCCGGCCCCTGACCGGGCTGCTTTGTGTACCGCGCCAACGGGGGAGAGCATCGCGAGCCGGGTACCGGAGGGCGAAGCGCGTGATCTCTCACACCACCTCGCGGTCACCTCGCGGGACGCGACCCCCGATGGACTCAGTGGAGGCAGAGGCAGAACGGATGGCCGGCCGGGTCCGCGTAGATCCGCCAGTTGGCCCCGCGCCGGAGCTGGTCCGTCCGCTCCAGCACCCTCGCACCGAGGGCGAGCGCCCGCTTCTCCTCTCCGTCGAGGTCGTCCACGTCGAAGTCCAGGTGGAGTTGCTGCGGGCGCTCCTGGCCGGGCCATTCGGGCGGTCGGTAGCCGTCCACCCGCTGGCAGGCCAGCGGCGTCCCCTCGAACCCGTGCACCTCGACCCAGTCGGGATCCTCCGGGTGCGCGACTACCCGGCCACCGAGCAGATCCGCGTAGAACTCCGCAAGCCGTACCGGATCAGCGCAGTCCAGCGCGACCGCCTGCAGTCTTCGAATCACTTCCGACGCCCCTCGCTCTTCGGCCGCTTCCGCGACGCCCCGTACGGGAGGGGACGTACCCGCCACCGTGCCGGGCATGCCCGGCAACCCGTGCGGCAGCCTTCCGGCTGGAGACGCACAAGCGGCTCGCCCGGGCGACTGGCCGCAGTGTTTTGCCCCGCCCGCGCCGGACGGACGGCACAGGCACTGCGCCCGTGGTTCGACGCTCAGGTGGCGGCCGACCGCGTCGACGGGCAACACCTCGCCGAGGGCTCACCGCCCGCAGACCGGCGGGCTGCCGCCCTGGCCGCCTGAGCCTTCGACGGTCCCGTCGTCATGAGAGCCCGGGCCCGGGTGCGCCATCTCCTGCAACCATCTCCTGCAACCCGCCGCCGACGCCTACGGCACCGACGAAGTGGACCGACACATGACCGCCTGGCCGACTGCCCGCCCGGACTTCGAGCCGAGACACGACGGCCCGGCCCGAGCTCAGTGGGACGCGCTCATCCCCGGCTGAGCCGGTGTGGCGGCGACACGTCGAGGGTCACCCGGCCCGACCGGCTCTCCCGCTCCGCGCTTGGGTGATGTCCGGCATGCCGTCCGTGCCGGCCGAACTCCAGCGTGAGCCCGGGGTGCCGAGCCGCCCGGCGCCGGCCGCCCGTCTCGCCGTACCGGCCGCGCCAACCACCACCCGCCTTGTTCGATGTATGTCAACATAGACGTATGTCTAAGCCGAGGGCGCTGCTGCTCGAGACCACCGACGGCCGGGCCGTGGTGCCGTGCCGCCCGCCGCTGACCGAGCGCCCGGTGACCGCCGAGGCGGCGGCCGCGCGGATGTTCGAGGCGCTCGGCGACCCGGTGCGCCTGTGGCTGTTCTCCGCCGTGCCCTCGCATGAGGGCGGCGGGGCGTGCGTGTGCGGAATCTCCGACGTCGGCGTCTCGCAGCCCACGGTCTCCCACCACCTGAAGACGTCGAGGGAGGGCGGGTTGTTCACCTCTGAGCGGCGCGGCACCCGGGTGTACCACCGGGTCCGCCCGTCCGTGCTCGCGGCGACGGGCACGCTGCTGACACTGCCGGCCGTGGCATGACCCACAGCACGAAGAGGGAGAGGGAGCCGCAGGTGAACAGCGCAGCCGTGAGCGCGGTGATCGTGCCGCTGACCGCCGAGCACGCCGAGCGGGTACTGGCGATCTATCAGGTCGGCATCGACGAGGGCAACGCCACCTTCGAGACCAGCGCGCCCACCTGGGAGACGTTCGCCGCATCGAAACCGGCCGGGCACCGCTTCGCCGCTCTGGACGAGGACGGAGCCGTGCTCGGCTGGGTCGCGGCGACCAGGGTCTCCGACCGGTGCGCTTACGCCGGCGTGGTCGAGCACTCCGTCTACGTCGATCCCGCCGCCCGTGGCCGGGGGGTGGCCTCGGCCCTGCTGAAGGCACTGATCGACTCCACCGAGCGGGCCGGGATCTGGACCATCCAGTCCGGGATCTTCCCGGAGAACACCGCCAGTCTCGCGGTTCACCGGCGCGCGGGATTCCGCGTCATCGGGAGGCGTGAGCGCATCGGGCGCCACCACGGTGTCTGGCGTGACGTCCTCCTCGTCGAGCGCCGGAGCCCCGCCATCACCTAGCCGATCGGCTGCCGTCTTCGGCGGCGCCTCGCAGGAGCCGTGCGATGTCGTGGGCGGCGTCGCGGGCCGGCCGTCCGACGCCGATGAGGGTGGCGGAGGCAGGACCGGTCCAGTCGCCGTAACCGAGCAGATGCAGCCGCGGCTCACCGAGGGCGCGCGTGCCGTGAGTGGCGACGTGCCCGCGCGGGCCGCGCAGGTTCAGCGGGGCGAGGTGGGCCAGGGCCGCGCGGAAGCCGGTGCACCAGATGACCGTGTCCACGCTGTCGCGGGTGCCGTCGGTCCACCGGACACCGTCGGCGGTGAGCCGGGAGAACATGGGTTTGGTGTGAAGGAGCCCGGCGTCGCGTGCGGCGCGGACGGGCGGCACGGCCACGATGTCACCGAGCGAGGCCACCCCGCCGGTGTCGCCGTCTCCGGCGTCCAGGGCGCGGCGGCGGGCGGTGGCGACGGCGAACAGGGCACGGCCGTCGATGCCGTCGGCCAGGAAGCGCGGTGGGCGGTGCGTCGCCCATGTCACCTCGATGCCGTCGGCGAGGGCGAGGTCGGCGGCGATCTGCGCGCCGGAGTTCCCGCCGCCGACCACGATGACATGCTGCCCGGTGAAGTCGGCCGGGCGGCGGTAGTTCACCGTGTGCAGTTGCCGCCCGGTGAACACCCCGCGGCCGGGGACGGCGGGAAGGAAGGGGCGCGACCAGGTGCCGGTGGCGCTGACCACCGCCCGTGCCCGCCAGGTGCCGCCGTCTGCCTCGACCAGGAGCCGGTCGCCGTCGCGGCGTACGGCGTCGACGCGCGTGCCGTGCCGGACGGGCAGCTCGTAGCGCTTCTCGTAGTCGGTGAGGTAGCCGACCACGTGCCCGGCGCCGGGGTACGGCACGCCGGGCTGGGCGGGCATGAGCCGCCCCGGCAGGGAGGAGTGGTCGGCCGGCGAGAACAGACGCAGCGACTCCCACATGTGCTGCCAGGCTCCGCCCGGGGCCGGGTCGGCGTCCAGGACGACGTGGTCGAGGCCCTGGCGGCGCAGATGGTAGCCGGCGGCGAGTCCTGCCTGGCCGCCGCCGACGACCACCACATCCACGTGCTGGGTCATGAAGCCGGCCGCGCGGCCGTGAACTTCCTCCGCCAGGCCAGGGAGACGTAGACCAGCGCGACGAGGACGGGCACCTCGATGAGGGGGCCGACGACGCCGGAGAGGGCCTGGCCGGAGGTGACGCCGAAGGTGGCGATGGCCACCGCGATGGCGAGCTCGAAGTTGTTGCCGGCGGCGGTGAACGCCAGGGTCGCCGTGCGGTCGTAGGCCAGGCCGATCGCCTTGCCCAGGGCGAAGACGCCGAACCACATCACCGCGAAGTAGGCCAGCAGGGGGAGCGCGATCCTCGCGACGTCCCACGGCTGCGAGGTGATCGTCTTCCCCTGCAGGGCGAAGAGGATGACGATCGTGAACAGCAGCCCGTACAGCGCCCACGGCCCGATCTTCGGCAGGAACGCGGACTCGTACGTCTCCCGGCCCAGTCTCCGCTCCCCGATGCGGCGGGTGAGGAACCCGGCCAGCAGGGGGATGCCGAGGAAGATGACGACGTTCAGGGCGATCTTCCCCATGGAGATGTCGAGGTGGTCGCCGTCGCCGAGGCCCAGCCAGCCGGGCAGCAGGTCGAGGTAGAACCAGCCCAGCAGGCCGAAGGCGATGACCTGGAAGATCGAGTTGAGGGCGACCAGGACGGCGGCGGCCTCGCGGTCGCCGCAGGCGAGGTCGTTCCAGATGATGACCATGGCGATGCAGCGGGCCAGGCCGACGATGATCAGGCCGGTGCGGTACGCGGGCAGGTCCGGCAGGAAGGTCCAGGCGAGGCCGAACATCACCGCGGGCCCGATGAGCCAGTTGATGACCAGAGACGACACCATGAGTTTTCTGTCGCCGGTGACTGCGTCGAGGCGGTCGTAGCGGACCTTGGCCAGGACCGGGTACATCATGATCAGCAGGCCGATGGCGATCGGCAGGGAGATGCCGCCGATCTCCACCTCGGCCAGGACGCCGTTCAGGCCGGGGACGGCCCTGCCGAGTCCGAGGCCGACGGCCATGGCGGCGAGGATCCATACGGCCAGGTAGCGGTCGAGTGTGGACAGCTTGGCGACGACCGAGGCGTCCTCGGCGGCGGTCCCGGCTGGTTCGGTACGGGTCACGGGCAGGCCCTCTTGGTGTCGGTGTTGGCGCGGGCGGTTTCGGCGAGGGCGGTGAACCGGCCGGCGAGCGTCTCGATGACCTCGGGCCTGAGCCGGTAGTAGGTGAACCGGCCGCACGGCTCGGTCTCCACCACTCCGGCCTCGCGCAGCACCTTCAGATGGTTGGACAGGTTCGTCTGCTTGGCGCCCGTCTCCTCCACCAGGTGCGTGGTGCACAGCGTCTCGCGGGCCAGCAGGGTCACGATCTGCAGCCTGAGCGGGTCGGCCAGGACCCGGATCAGTTCAGTGTCGACTGACGTCAGCATGGGCTGATACTCTCACATCACCCAGGACTGATACCAGTCCGGGCTGACCTGTAGGCCCGTCGGAAGGGTCTTCCCGTGTCCGTCTCACCGCCCGTGCTGCCCGACGAGCGCCTGGCCGCCGGCACAGCCCGGCTCGCCACCCTGCACGCAGGCCGCTTCTCCGTGGAGACAGTCCAGGGCATGCTCGCCGACTCCTACCGGCGACTTGCCGAGACCGCCTCCGTGACCGTGCACCTGGTCGTGCTGGCCGAACGCTTCACCGCCGAGCGCCTCGACGCCCTCGCCCGCGTCCGGAACACGCCGGGTTCAAGACCGCCCCGGGTCCTGTTCGTGTGCAGCCACAACGCCGGGCGTTCCCAGCTCGCCGCCGCGCTGCTGAAGCACCGGGCGGCGGGCCGCGTCGCGGTCTCCTCCGCGGGAACCCACCCGGGCCCCGCCGTCGAGCCGTACGTCGTGCAGGCGCTGACCGAGGCGGGCGCCGACCCGGCCGCCGCGTTCCCCAAGCCGCTGACCGACGAGGTCGTCCAGGCCGCCGACATCGTCATCACCATGGGCTGCGGGGATGCCTGCCCGATCGTGCCCGGCCGCCGCTACCTGGACTGGCCCGTGGCCGACCCCGAGGGCGCCCCGATCGATGTCGTCCGCCGGATCCGCGACGACCTCGACGCCCGCATCACCGATCTGCTCGCCGGCCTGCCGGACGCCTGACCCCCCGCACCGCCTGCCACCACTTCGTGAAGGAAGAACGCATGTCCTCCGCTCCGCTCGCCTCCGTGCTGTTCGTCTGTGTTCACAACGCCGGCCGCTCGCAGATGGCCGCAGGATTCCTCGGCCACCTCGCCGGCGACCGCATCGAGGTCCGCTCCGCCGGCTCCCTCCCCGGCGACCGGGTCAACCCGGCCGCCGTCGAGGCGATGAGGGAAGTCGGCATCGACATCGCCGGTCAGAAGCCGAAGATCCTCACCACCGAGGCCGTCCAGGCGTCCGACTACGTCATCACCATGGGCTGCGGCGACGCCTGCCCGGTCTTCCCCGGCAAGAAGTACCTCGACTGGGCCCTGGAGGACCCGGCGGGCAAGGGCGTCGAGTCGGTCCGCCCCATCCGCGACGAGATCAGGACCCGCATCGAGGTCCTCATCGCCGAGATCGACGCCGAGCGGCAAGCGTGAGGCGATGACGCCCCGGGCGAGGCGCGCGAGCCCCTCGCCGTCGGCCTCCGGTCCCGCCGGCTGCACCGTGGCCCCCACACCACCCGCGGCCGGCTCGGACCACCGGCCGCCGCGCAGGCCGGAGACCGCCACGGTCCTTTCACCTGGCGCTCGGCGAGGCGGTGAACGGACGGGGTGGCCACTTCAGCGGCTGCCCGGATCCCCTCGCCGACTGCCTGAGGGGTACCTTCGGCCGCATCGTCCCCGCGACCCTGCCGTGGCGGGACACCGCGACTGCGCGCAGGCACCTGCCTCGCGTCCTGACGCCGGCCGGCCGTACGACCTGTTCGCCGACGGGCTGGATGTCCTGGCCGAGGGCGGGATGCGGGTCCACCCCGACGTGACCCGCGATCAGCCTCGCCTCGGCAGCGGCACTCGGGGCGGCTCGATCCCCCCGTCTCCCAGAGGCCGGGGATACGAGGCAAGCGGTGGCCGGCTGGCGGTTGGGCACCGGGAGATTCGCGAGGGGACCGGATGCGGGCGGCCGAGCGGTTCACCGGCGGCGGTCCGGGCTCGCTGATCGCCCGGGATGCGCGGGTGAGCGTCCGGTCGGCTCAGGGATGGAGACGGGCCCGGGAAAGGGGCGCCGCACCAACCCGGTTGCGTCTGGTCGCCGCGGCCGGACCCCGGCCGCGGCGTCAGGCCGATACCAGGGCGACGGNAGCCACCGTCTCGGCGATGCCGACGCGTCGGGGGCTGGGATTGCGCCGCGGCAGAACGGCCGCGCGGACCAGGTATCCGGTGAAGGGCACGGCGTACAGGGGGGCCAGCCATGCGGCCGCCACCAGCGCTAGGACGTGGAAAGCGACCGATGCGGACAGCATGCGCCGGTTGCCTCGCTCTCGGATGGTCGTTCTGACGAAGAGCAGTGACCCGGTGAAATAGAGGAGTGTCACCAGGAACGTACCGGTGACCTGCCGGGGAGCCACACCCCCGGCCACGGCGACGACGGGCAGAATGAGCGTCGCCGCCACGACCGAGACCAGGCCGTTGGCCAGGGCACGGTCCCGCCGGGCCGAGGCGAAGAGCCCGTTGACCACGAGTACCACGGCGAAGACCGGCGCGAAGAGCAGAAGCCGCGGCCGGGCGACGAGCACCGTGCCCCCGGCCGCCAGTGTGACGCTCCCGTAAAGGACGAGTTGGGCACCGACCCGGCCGGGACGGTGTGTCTTGACTGCCAGCAGAGCGAAGTAGGACAGCATGTAGCCGCCCACCCAGGCGAGGAGGAGCGGGAGCTGTACCCACGAGAAGCCCACGGTGATCAGGCCGGCGACATAGGGGACCAGCAGCATGGCCCAGGCGCCGTGTTGAGGCGGAATCCAGCGGCCGCGCCGCCGGGCCGGGGCGGGGCGGGGGGCGCCGGCCCGGCGGGTCGCACGAGTTCTATCGGCCGAGGCGGACACGCCGATCATCACCCTTGGAGATCTCGCTGCCGAGGCGGGTGAGCAATCCGTCGAGCACCTTCTGTGCCTGGGACTCGTCGAAGTCCTCACCGAGCCGCTTGTGCATGCCGTCGTCGCTGAGCGGGCGGTGCACCGTCGGCGCCACGCCGTGGAGGGCAAGGCGGTTGCGTGCGCACCGCCGGACGTGACGGAGCCCGTAGAAACGAAAGTCATTGTTTCTACTAATCAGGACTGTAACATAATAGGGGGATGCGGGGGTTACGGGCCGGTCGGCGGGGTGCGACGACGCGCCGTGTGTCACCTTGCGGGCTGCTGGTGACTGCGTCTACCGCGGTGTGGCGCTGGTCTGGGAGATCGATGTCACCGGCCTGGGTGCGGAGGCTGTGGGCCGGCATGTGCCTGCACATGGAGTTGCTCACCTTGCCCACCTCGGAGTGCCGAGGCTGCGGAGGGAGGCGGTGAGATTCGGCAGGTCGGTCAGAAGGCGGGATGGCCGTGCGCACGTCGGTCACCTGGTGCGTCACGGGTGATTTCTGTGCGCACCGGCCACACCCGTGGACCGCTCTACCGCTGGGTGTAGATAAAGCCGATCTTGTCGACTTCGCTGCCGGAGCGGCCGTGGAATCCGGCTATCTGCCAGCCGGCCGGCGCCGTGCGGGTGACGCAGTCGGAGGTCGTCGTGCCGCCGGCCAGGGTGTTGCCGAGGTTCGTCGTGAACTCGGCGTAGAAGACCCTGGTCCGGCCGTCTTTCTGGCCTTGGCACAGACGGGCGGTCGTCAGGTACTCGCCGCTGCCCAGGGTGAGCGAGGACGCGGTGCCGCCGGTGCCGCCGTGGGCGAGGGCGGTGCCGCCGGCCAGGGTGATGCTCATCTGATCGACGCGGGAGCCGGAGCGCAGGGCGACGGTGGTGGCGCGGGTGCCGGCCGGGACGGTGCCGATGTCGGTGAAGTAGTCGCCGTGCGGCCCGCCGAACTGGTCGCTGAGCCGGAAGGCGGCGTTGCGCGACCAGGAGAAGCCGACGGCGATCGGGTCGTGGTCGGAGAGCATGAGCCCGTCGCCGGTGAGGAACCCGGCGTGTTCGTTGGCGTAGGAGGTGGCGTTCAGCGAGACGAGCTTGCTGCCCCGGTAGAGGACCTTGTCGACGACCTCGCAGGTATTGGGCACGGTCGCCCCGGACTGGTCGCAGACGAGCGCGTCGCTGCCCTTGGCGGGCGGGGTGCCGCCGCGGATCAGCCGGACCCAGGCGTCCGTGAGGCCGTTGGCGGCGGCGAATTCGGCGATGGTGTCGCCGGTTCGGGTGTAGCGGGTATTGGTGTCGCCCATGACGACGACCGCGTTTCCCGCCGAGTGCGTCGCGATGAAGTCGGTGAGCTGACGGAGGTTGTCCGCGCGGGAGGCGAGGTCGCCGTCGTTGGTCCCGGCGTTGGTGTGCACGTTGTAGAAGTCGACGTAGACCCCCTCGGCGAGCCGCTCGCGCATGAAGGTGAAGCCCTTGGGGGTCAGGCAGTCGCCCGAGTCCCACTGGCAGGAGTTCCAGCGCACCCGCTCGAAGTCGTCCACGTCGTAGGGGATCTTGGACAGCGTGTTGAGCCCGCTGCCGATGCCGGCTCCGCCACTGGTGGGGGTGCGGTAGGAGTGGGCGGTGTCGGAGGCGTAGAGGTAGGCGTGGTAGTTGAAGTCCTCCTGGACGTGGACGATGTCGTACGGTGCGATCCGCTGGCCGATCGCCGTGGTGCTGGAGTCGCGGGGCGTCGGCGCGCTGGAGAGGCTCTCGGGCAGGCCCGCGATGTTGTAGCTGAGTACGCCGAAGGCACCGGAGTCGGCGGCCGCTGCGGAGGGGGTGGCCGCCGTGAGTCCGCCGAGGGTGGCGGCCGCCGCCGCAAGGCAGGCGAGGATTCTGCGCATGGGGAGTGTCTCCTGGGGAGGGAAAGCGGTTGCGGTGGGAACGGAGCAGAAGTTACCGCCGGTTACCCCGCGCTTGTCGAGGGTTTGGACGTTCTTTCCGGGAACTGCCGGCGGCGCGCGGGCGGTTGGGCACTCACCGCGGACCGCTTCACGTGTGTCGGGCAGGTGGTCGGGGCGGCTCCCGCGGTCGGCACCGAACGGTCGGTGCGTGACGCGCCCGGCAGCCGGCCGGTGGATGGGCCGGCCCGCCCGATCCGTGCCGTGCTCGCCCGTTGGCCCCCGGCGAGCATCTGCTGCTGGTCGAGGCGCACCACATCGCGGTCGACGGCTGGTGGTGGCGCATCCTGCTGGACGAACGCACCGCCGGATACCGCGGTGAGCGGGTCGCCGCCCCCGCCGCGCAGTACGCCGACCCGGCAGGGCCCAGGCCGAACGCCCATTGCGGCAAGCGGCTGGAGCGCCTCCTGCGCCACCGGCGTGACCGGCTGACCGGCATCACCCCGCTGGAGCTGGACGACGTCGCCGGCGCCGCCCGCCATACGCTTCATGCTCCTGCTCGCCGCCTGCCAGGTGCTTCTCGGCCACGGGGCGGGCCGGTGAACGCCGCGTCGGCGGTGTGGAAGCGGGCCGCCGCCATGGGTGCGGTGCCGGTGCCGCCCGCCTCGACGGACCGGTCGCCTGGAGGCGGCGGCCTTGGCGTTTGCGGTGTAGGCGTCCCGCCCGACGCGGGTGACCTCGAAAGGGCTCACCTCCGTGGGCGGCGGCCGCTGCGTGCCGCGGTTCGCTGCGTGCGGTGGTCACGGCCGGGTCCTTCCCGCTGGTGCCTGAGGCCGGATGCCCGTGGGCCGCGCACCGGGAGGCCGGCGGGGTGCGACGGGGACCGGCCGTCCTCGCGCGGGCTGTGGCGGCGAGTTGCCGCGACGAGTCGCCCCACCGGGTGTGTTGCCGGCGGGTGTGCGGAGGGCAAGCCGGCCGCAGGGGAGCAGAGGCCGTGCGAATCCATACCCCGGTGGGTACCCGGGTGGGGACGAGCGGCCCATGTCTGGCGCTCGTCCGCGGCACCACAGTGGGGGCATGGGCACACACCTGGTGATTCTCGGTGGCGGCGCCGCCGGCACGATGACGGCGAACCGCCTGCAGCGCACATACCATGACCGGGATTTCCGGATCACCGTCGTCGACCAGGACGACGACCACATCTACCAGCCTGGCCTGTTGTTCGTACCGTTCGGGCTGGCCCAGCCGCACCACCTCGTCCGCTCCCGCCCGCGGCAGCTGAACGCCGCCGTCGACTACAAGCAGGCCCGGATCGAACGGGTCGACCTGAACGAGCGGACGGTGCACCTCGCCGGCGGCATCAGGCTGAGCTACGACGTCCTCGTCGTCGCCACCGGCGCCCGGTTGCTGCCGGAGGAGACGGAGGGGCTGACCGGGCCCGGCTGGGGGGAGAACGTCTTCACCTTCTACGACCTGCCCGGCGCCATCGGTCTGCACCGTGCGCTGGAGCGCTTCGACGGCGGCCGGATCGTGGTCGACGTGGCCGACCTGCCCA
>NZ_JBHUDX010000104.1:0-4333 GCF_042678285.1 Streptomyces caeni | reverse complement strand
CCCGCGCGCAGGCGATCTACCAAACTCCTGATCCGAACTCCAGACAGGACCTAGGAGGCCCCTCACCCGCAGGCGAGGGGCCTCAGCCGTGGGCGGAGCGGCTCAGCCCGCCGAGTAGGCGCGCAGGAACAGGGCCACCGCCACCGAGAGGCGCTCCAGCTCGTCGGGAGACACGCTCTCGTCGACCGCGTGGATCTGTGCCTCCGGCTCACTCAGCCCGATGAGGAGGATCTCCGCCCGGGGATACAGCGACGCGAGGGTGCTGCACAGCGGGATGGAGCCGCCCTGGCCCGCGTGCTGCATCCGCCGGCCCGGATACGCGACCGCCATCGCCTCGGCCATCGCCGTGTAGGCCGGGCTGGAGGTGTCCGCGCGGAACGCCTGCCCCTGCCCGACCTGCTCCGTGGTCACCCGGGCGCCCCACGGCGTGTGTGTCCGGAGGTGGGCCTCCAGCAGCTTGCTCGCCTCCGCCGCATCCACCCCCGGCGGCACCCGCAGGCTGACCAGCGCGCGGGCGCTCGCCTGCACGGACGGGGTCGCGCCCACGACCGGCGGGCAGTCGATGCCGAGGACGGTCACGGCGGGGCGCGCCCAGAGGCGGTCGGCGACCGAGCCGGAACCGATCAGCTCGACCCCGTCGAGCACCTTGGCGTCGTCGCGGAACTGTCCTTCGTCGTACTCGAGGCCGTCCCACCGCGCCTCGCGGGCCAGCCCCTCGACGGTCGTCGAACCGTCCTCGTCCCGCAGTGAGTCCAGTACGCGGATGAGCGCGGCCAGCGCGTCGGGCGCGGCCCCGCCGAACTGGCCGGAGTGCAGGTTGCCTTCGAGCGTGTCGACCTGCACGCGGACGAGGGTCATGCCGCGGAGCGTCGAGGTGACGGTCGGCAGGCCGACGCGGAAGTTGCCCGTGTCGCCGATGACGACGGCGTCCGCCGTGAGCAGGTCCGGGTGCTCCTCGGCGTACCGCTCCAGACCGCCCGTGCCCTGTTCCTCCGAGCCCTCGACGATCACCTTGACGTGCACGGGCACGCCGCCGTTCGCCTTGAGCGCGCGCAGTGCCAGCAGATGCATGATGAGGCCGCCCTTGCAGTCGGCCGCGCCGCGCCCGTACCAGCGCCCGTCGCGCTCGGTCAGCTCGAAGGGCGGAGTGGCCCACGCCGACTCGTCGAGCGGTGGCTGCACGTCGTAGTGCGCGTACAGCAGAACCGTCTTCGCGCCCTGCGGGCCGGGCAGATGCCCGTACACCGACTGCGTGCCGTCCGGGGTGTCGAGCACCGCCACGTCCTGGAAGCCCTCGGCGCGCAGCGTGTCGGCGACCCAGCGCGCGGCGCCCTCGCTCTCGCTCCTCGGGAACTGGTCGAAGTCCGCCACCGACTTGAAGGCCACCAGTTCGGTGAGCTCTTCCTTCGCCCGGGGTATCAGCGAGGCGACGGTCCCGGCGATCGGATTCGACGACATGGGCACGCTCCTTGTAGGTGCGACGGTGTACCGGTCAGTACTTCTGTGTGCAGGGTCCTGCGGGGTGGAAGCGCCTCCTGGTGTGCGGAGCGCGTACCGAGCCGATCCTCCCACAGCGGCCTGCGGCGATACCCGCCGTAGTATGCGGGAGACAGGTGCGGCAGGCGGCTTGATCGGGAGCAGTAGACCATCGTGAGCAGCGAGATCTCTTCGGCGGACGGCGTGCAGCGGGTGTGGGACGTGGTCGTGGTGGGTGCGGGGCCCGCAGGGGCCTCGGCCGCGTACGCGGCGGCGGTCGCGGGACGCAGCGTGCTGTTGCTGGAGAAGGCGGAACTGCCCCGCTACAAGACGTGCGGCGGCGGCATCATCGGTCCCTCACGCGATGCCCTCCCGCCCGGCTTCGAGCTGCCGTTGCGCGACCGGGTGCACGCGGTCACCTTTTCGAACAACGGTCGCTTCACCCGCACCCGCCGCTCCCGGCAGATACTGTTCGGGCTGGTCAACCGCCCCGAGTTCGATCAGCAGCTCGTCGAGTACGCCCAGAAGGCCGGCGCGGAACTGCGTACGGGCGCGACGGTCTCGCGCGTCGAGCAGCACGGCTCGGCGGTGCCCGACCGGCGCACGGTCGCCGTCGTGCTGCAGGGCGGTGAGACGCTGCTGGCCCGGGCCGTGGTCGGCGCGGACGGCAGCGCCAGCCGGATAGGAGCGCATGTCGGCGTGAAGCTCGACCAGGTCGACCTGGGGCTGGAAGCGGAGATTCCGGTCCCCGGGACCGTCGCCGAGGACTGGCAGGGGCGGGTGCTCATCGACTGGGGGCCGATGCCCGGCAGCTACGGCTGGGTCTTCCCCAAGGGGGACACGCTCACGGTGGGTGTGATCTGCGCCCGCGGTGAAGGCGCCGCGACCAAGCGGTACTTGGAGGACTTCGTCGCCCGGCTCGGCCTCGCCGGCTTCGAACCGAGCGTCTCCTCGGGGCACTTGACGCGCTGCCGTGCCGACGACTCGCCGCTGTCGCGGGGACGGGTGCTGGTGTGCGGGGATGCGGCGGGGCTGCTGGAGCCGTGGACCCGTGAGGGGATCTCGTTCGCGCTGCGGTCCGGGCGGCTGGCGGGGGAGTGGGCGGTACGGATCGCCGAGGCGCACGACGCCGTGGACACGCGCCGGCAGGCCCTGAACTACGCGTTCGCCGTCAAGGCCGGCCTGGGCGTCGAGATGAGCGTCGGCAAGCGGCTGCTGACCGTGTTCGAGCGTCGGCCCGGTCTCTTCCACGCGGCGCTGACCGGCTTCCGCCCCGCCTGGAAGGCGTTCAAGGACATCACCCAGGGCGCGACGACCCTGGGGGAGATCGTCCGTACCCGCCCCATCGCCCAGCGCGCCCTGTCCATGCTGGACCGCGGGGCCGCGGGCGACACGGTCAGCTCTTGATCGTGATGCGGAAGACGGGGTGGTCGGGGGCGATGCGGCGCAGTTCGGCGTCCGGCGAATCGGGACCGACTCCGTTGAAGAAGACCCCGACCTCGGCCTTCCAGCGCTTGAGATAGGCGCGCAGGAGCGGAACCTTGTCGTCGTCGGCGACCTCGGTGGCGGCGAACACGTCCACGTGCTTGCCCAGCCGCAGTTCGCCGCCGCCGGCCGCGCGCATGTTGTGGGTCCACTGGACATGGCCGCGCGGGGCGAGCAGATAGTCCTGGCCGTCCACGGTCAGCAGGTTGACGGGGGTGGTCCGCCACTGGCCGCTCTTGCGGCCGCGGACCGCCAGGACGCGGGAGCCCCAGACGCTGATGCCGCGGCGGGTCATCCAGGCCACGGCGCGGTTGAGGACGTTGACCGTGAACCAGCCGGGCTTCTGAACGTGCGTGGACATGGGAGCCGTCCTCCTGGCGAAAAAGTGTGAGCAGTGCTCTCGGTTGAGATCAGTATGCGCGAGATCGGTGCTCTAAAGCAAGAGCGGTGCTCTCAATCGTGTGCGGCGCTCTCGGTTTCGGTGGCGGCGAGCGTATGGCGAATGGGTAGTGGGTGTGCGACGGGTTCGCGGGTGGGCGCTGGTGCGGGGTCGATGGGTGCCGACCCTCTTGTAAGCGTTGATCTCTTTGTAGAGCGCCGCTCTCCTTTGTGTGCACTGCTCCGATTTCATGTCACACTGCCTTCATGACCACAGTACGAGGAGCCCGCGCCCGTGCCCGGATCGAAGTCACCGCCGCCATCAAGGACGAGGCGCGCCGGCAGCTCGCCGCGGAAGGCGCCGCCAGGCTCTCGCTGCGGGCCGTCGCGCGCGAGCTCGGCATGGTCTCCTCCGCGCTCTACCGCTACTTCCCCAGCCGCGACGACCTGCTCACCGCGCTCATCACCGACGCCTACGACTCCCTCGGCGAGGCCGCTGAGACCGCGCACGCCAAGGCCGGAGACATCGCCCCTGCGCGGCGGTGGGTCACCGTGTGCGAGGCCGTGCGCGCGTGGGCACTGGCGCATCCGCACGAGTACGCGCTGATCTACGGCTCGCCCGTCCCCGGGTACTCCGCGCCCGAGACCACCATCCCGGCCGCGTCCCGCGTGGGGCTGCTTCTGATCGGCATCGTGCGTGACGCCCACCGGCGGCGGGGTGTGGCCCGTACCCCGTTGCCCGCCGAGTTGCAGCCCGAGGCCCGGCGCATGGCCGCCGACCTGGCGCCCGACCTGCCGCCGGAGGTGGTCACGGCCCTGGTCGCCTCGTGGGCGCAGCTGTACGGACTGGTCGGGTTCGAGCTGTTCGGTCAGTTCAACAGGGTGGTGGAGGACCGTGAGGCGTTCTTCCGGCACGCGGCGGCGCAACTCGCGCACGGCGTGGGCCTGGTGTTCTCCTAGCTTGACGTTTAACCTCGCAGGTCACCCGACCTGC
>NZ_JBHUDX010000103.1:0-51131 GCF_042678285.1 Streptomyces caeni | reverse complement strand
CCAGGGTTGACGAAACAGATAGGGGCACCCCCCCCCGTCACGCCTCCGGCGGCTCCCCCTCCGCGCACGGCTCCGCCCCCGCCCCCGCCGCGCCCTCCCCCTCCCCGCTCCCGTACCGCTCCCGCACCTCGTGCGCGACGCCGAACGCCGCCGCCGTCAGCGGCACCGCCAGCAGCATCCCGAGGATCCCGGCGACCGACGCCCCCGCGGTGAGCGCCAGCAGCACGGCCGCCGGGTGCATCTGCACGGTCCGGCTCTGCACCATCGGCTGGAGCACGTGCCCTTCCAGCACCTGCACCGCGACGACCACCCCGAGCGCCCACAGCGCGATGACGAACCCGCGGTCCGCGAGGGCGACCAGGACCGCGACCGCGCCGGAGATGAAGGCACCGAGGTAGGGGATGTAGGCGCCGACGAACACGATCGCGCCGAGCCCCACCGCGCCCGGGACGCCCAGGATCAGCAGCCCCACGGCGATGCAGGTCGCGTCGATGAAGGCGATCAAGGTGGTCCCGCGCATGAACCCCTCGACCGCCGCGAAGGCGCGTCGCGCCATGATCTCGACGGTGTCGGCGGCGCCGTGCGGGGCGAGGGAGCGCAGCGCCTCCGCGACCCGGTAGGAGTCGCGCAGGAAGAAGAAGACGAGCAGCAGGGCCAGCACGGCCATGGCGACGGTCTCGCCGACAACGCTGACCCCGCTGATGACGTTGGAGGCGGCGGTCCCGCCGAACCTGCCGAGCAGCTCCCTGGAGTTGGAGGCCAGGTCGTCCAGCGAGGTGCCGGCCGCCCCGAAGTACTCCGCGAGGGACTTCGCGGCCCGTTTGAGCGAGGAGACGATCTGGTCGCCGTTGTCGACGAGCGCGGCGACGACGATGTACACGGCCCCGCCGACCACCGCCACCACGGCGACGCAGGTGACCGCGGCGGCGAGCGACCGGTGCACGCCGACCCCTACCAGCCGCCGGTGCAAGGGGCCGAGGAGCGCGGTCCCGAGCAGCGCGAGCAGCACGGGCACGACGGCCGTGCGGAACTGCCCGCACAGCTGGACCCCGACCCAGCCGACCCCCGCCACCAGCAGGACGACGACGCACCAGGCGGCGAGCCGGCGTACGGGGTCGGGGAGGAGCTGCACGCCTCCAGCCGACCACGGCGGGGGCGGGCTGTCCTGTGCGGACGGCCCGCCCGGGTGACACCCTGTCAGATCCGGCGGCCGGGCACCCCTCGGTCAGGCGTCCTGGGGGCCGCCCCCGGTCATCCCGTGGACCGCGGGGACCGTCCCCATCCGGCCTTTCTGGAAGTCCTCGAACGCCTGCTGGAGCTCCTCGCGGGTGTTCATCACGAACGGGCCGTAGTGCGCCATCGGCTCACGGATCGGCCGTCCGCCCAGCAGCAGGACCTCCAGGTCCGGAGTGTGGGAGTCCTGCTTGTCGTCCGCCCGGACGGTCAGCGAGGATCCGGCACCGAACACGGCGGTCTGGCCGACGTGGACCGGGCGCCGCTCGATGCCCACCCCGCCGCGGCCGGCCAGGACGTACGCGAGGCCGTTGAAATCCTCGCGCCAGGGCAGCGTGACCTCCGCACCGGGCGCGACCGTGGCGTGGAGCAGGGTGATCGGCGTGTGCGTGATCCCGGGGCCCTTGTGGCCGTCCAGCTCACCGGCGATGACGCGCAGCAGCGCGCCGCCGTCGGGGGTGGTCAGCAGCTGGACCTGACCGCCACGGATGTCCTGGTAGCGCGGGGCCATCATCTTGTCCTCGGCGGGGAGGTTCACCCAGAGCTGGATGCCGTGGAAGAGGCCGCCGGACAGGACGAGCGACTCGGGCGGGGCCTCGATGTGCAGCAGCCCCGAGCCCGCGGTCATCCACTGGGTGTCGCCGTTGGTGATGGTGCCGCCGCCACCGTTGGAGTCCTGGTGGTCGAAGATGCCGTCGATGATGTACGTGACGGTCTCGAAGCCGCGGTGCGGATGCCACGGGGTCCCTTTCGGCTCCCCAGGCTGATACTCCACCTCACCCATCTGGTCCATCATGATGAACGGGTCGAGGTGGCGGTAGTGGATCCCGGCGAACGCGCGGCGGACCGGAAAACCCTCGCCCTCGAAGCCGCTGGGCGCGGTCGTGACACCGAGCACGGGACGGGCCACGGCGCCGGCCGGCGCCACCACACGGGGAAGGGTCAGCGGGTTCTCGACGGTCACTGCAGGCATGTCGGTACCTCCTTGTGCTCCCACTTTAGTTGACGATTGAACTTTCCACCACCCAGGAACACAGAAAGCCCGGAGGGCATTCCCTCTGGGCTCGGGGTGCTCCCCCGCGGGGCGCACAGGGGGCGTACAGGGGTATACAGGGGTATACAGGGGCGTCTAGCCGTACATCCGCCGCATCGCGAACTCGACCATCTGCTCGACCGCCTTCGCGTCGAACACCATCCGGTGCTCGCCCTCCATGTCGAGGACGAACCCGTACCCGGTCGGCAGCAGGTCGATCACCTCGGCCCCGGTGATCACGAAGTACTTGGACTCCTTGCCGGCGTACCGGCGCAGCTCCTTGAGCGTGGTGAACATCGGAATCACGGGCTGCTGAGTGTTGTGCAGCGCGAGGAAACCGGGGTTGTCCCCGCGCGGGCAGTACACCTTGGACGTGGCGAAGATCTGCTGGAAGTCCTCGGCCGACATCGAACCCGTGGTGAAGGCGCGGACCGCGTCCGCGAGCGACGGCGGCGACGGCTCGGGGTAGAGCGGCGGCTGCTGGCCGTACCCGCCGGGCATCTGACCACCCGGCATCGCCCCGGGCATCTGCTGCTGCGGCGGGGCGTACTGCTGCGCTCCGGTGTTCTGGTAGCCGTACATGCCCCAAAGAGTAGTGGGCCACATATGGGCCATCAGGGGTTGATTCTTATTACCGACGGGTAGCATCATCGGAGCTACTTGTTGGTACGTGAACGATGCGAGGAGTCAGTGCCTCGCCGATCCCTCTACGGAGCCGTCGCCATGGGGCACTACAAGTCGAATCTCCGCGACATCGAGTTCAACCTCTTCGAGGTGCTCGGCCGCGACACGCTGTACGGCACCGGCCCGTTCGCGGAGATGGACACGGACACCGCCAAGAGCATCCTGGAGGAGCTCACCCGCCTCGCCGAGAACGAGCTGGCCGAGTCCTTCGCGGACGCCGACCGCAACCCGCCGGTCTTCGACCCCGAGACGAACACCGCCCCGGTCCCTGAGTCCTTCAAGAAGAGCTACAGGGCGTTCATGGACTCCGAGTACTGGCGCCTCGGCCTGCCCGAGGAGGTCGGCGGCACCACCGCGCCGCCGACCCTGATCTGGGCCTACGCGGAGCTGATCCTCGGCGCGAACCCGGCGATCTGGATGTACTCCTCCGGCCCGGCGTTCGCCCGCATCCTCTTCGACGAGGGCAACGAGGTCCAGAAGAAGATCGCCAAGATAGCCGTCGAGAAGACCTGGGGCTCCACCATGGTGCTCACCGAGCCGGACGCCGGCTCGGACGTCGGCGCCGGGCGCACCAAGGCGATCCAGCAGGAGGACGGCTCCTGGCACATCGAGGGCGTGAAGCGCTTCATCACCTCCGGTGAGCACGACATGGAGGAGAACATCCTCCACTACGTGCTCGCCCGTCCCGAGGGCGCCGGCCCCGGCACCAAGGGCCTGTCCCTCTTCCTCGTCCCGAAGTACCTCTTCGACTTCGAGACCGGCGAGCTGGGCGAGCGCAACGGCGTGTACGCCACGAACGTCGAGCACAAGATGGGCCTGAAGGCGTCCAACACCTGCGAGATGACCTTCGGCGACCGCCACCCGGCCAAGGGCTGGCTGATCGGCGACAAGCACGACGGCATCCGCCAGATGTTCCGGATCATCGAGTTCGCCCGCATGATGGTCGGCACGAAGGCGATCTCCACGCTGTCCACCGGCTACCTGAACGCGCTGGAGTACGCCAAGGAGCGCGTCCAGGGTCCGGATCTGGCCAACTTCATGGACAAGACCGCGCCCAAGGTCACCATCACGCACCACCCCGACGTGCGCCGCTCCCTGATGACGCAGAAGGCGTACGCGGAGGGCATGCGCGCTCTCGTCCTCTACACCGCCTCCGTCCAGGACACCATCGCGGTCAAGGAGGCGACCGGCGAGGACGCCTCCGCCGAGCACGCCCTCAACGACCTGCTCCTGCCGATCGTCAAGGGCTACGGCTCCGAGAAGGGCTACGAGCAGCTCGCCCAGTCGCTGCAGACCTTCGGCGGCTCCGGCTTCCTGCAGGAGTACCCGATCGAGCAGTACATCCGCGACGCCAAGATCGACACCCTGTACGAGGGCACCACGGCGATCCAGGGCCAGGACTTCTTCTTCCGGAAGATCGTCCGCAACCAGGGCGCCGCGCTGAACTCGCTCGCCGAGGACATCAAGAAGTTCCTGGCGCTCGGCACCGGCGGCGACGAGCTGGCCGCCGCCCGCGAGCACCTGGCCAAGGCGGCCGTGGAGCTGGAGGCCATCGTCGGCCTGATGCTGACCGACCTCGCGGACACCGAGCAGGACGTCAAGAACATCTACAAGGTGGGCCTGAACACCACCCGCCTGCTGCTGGCCTCCGGTGACGTGGTCGTCGGCTATCTGCTGCTGAAGGGCGCCGCGGTCGCCGCCGAGAAGCTGGCGACGGCCTCCGCCAAGGCCGTGTCCTCCAAGGACCTGGCGTTCTACCAGGGCAAGATCGCGGCGGCGAAGTTCTTCGCGGCCAACGTCCTGCCGGGCGTGACCCTCGCCCGCAAGGTGTCCGAGGACGTGGACCTGGACCTCATGGAGCTGGACGAGGCCGCCTTCTAGGCCCGCTCCGCCCGGTTGGCCCCGACCTCCACATCCCCCTTACGAGGGCCCGCTCCCCATCGCCGGGAGCGGGCCCTCGTCCGTCGTTAAGGTGAACCCATGAGCACAAGTGCCCGCCCGCCTCACGCCGCCGCGCCCTCCGGGAGCGCTGCGCGCGCGCCCCTCACCTTCGACCGCGGCCACACCGACGACCTGCTGTCCTTCCTCGCGGCGACCCCCACGCCATACCACGCGGTGGCGAACACCGCCGAGCGGCTGGAGAAGGCCGGCTTCCGGCAGGTCGCCGAGACGGACGCGTGGGACGGGACGAGCGGCGGCCGGTACGTGCAGCGCGGAGGCGCGATCATCGCCTGGTACGTCCCCGAGGGCGCCGACCCGCACACGCCCTTCCGGATCGTGGGCGCGCACACCGACTCCCCGAACCTGCGGGTCAAGCCACGCCCGGACAGCGGCGCGCACGGCTGGCGGCAGATCGCGGTGGAGATCTACGGCGGCCCGCTGCTCAACTCCTGGCTGGACCGCGACCTGGGCCTGGCCGGACGGCTGTCCCTGCGCGACGGCTCGACGCGCCTGGTGAACGTCGACAGGCCGCTGCTGCGCGTGCCGCAGCTGGCCGTCCACCTCGACCGCTCGGTCTCGTCCGAGGGACTGAAGCTGGACCAGCAGCGCCATCTCCAGCCGGTGTGGGGACTCGGCGACGACGTACGGGACGGTGACCTGATCGCGTTCCTGGAACAGGAGCTGGGCCTGGCCGCGGGCGAGGTGACGGGCTGGGACCTGATGACCCACTCCGTCGAGCCGCCGGCCTATCTGGGCCGGGACGAGGAGCTGGTCGCGGGCCCGCGCATGGACAACCTGCTGTCGGTGCACGCGGCCGTCGCGGCACTGACGGCCGTGACCGCCTCCGACGCCTCCTTGTCGTACATTCCGGTCCTCGCGGCCTTCGACCACGAGGAGAACGGCTCCCAGTCGGACACCGGCGCCGACGGCCCGCTGCTGGGATCGGTCCTGGAGCGCTCGGTGTTCGCACGCGGCGGCTCCTACGAGGACCGGGCGCGGGCCTTCGCGGGCGCCGTCTGCCTGTCCTCCGACACCGGGCACGCCGTCCACCCCAACTACGCGGAGCGGCACGACCCGACGCACCACCCCCGGGCGGGCGGCGGTCCGATCCTCAAGGTCAACGTCAACAACCGCTACGCCACGGACGGTTCGGGCCGGGCGATCTTCGCGGCCGCCTGCGAGAAGGCGGACGTGCCGTTCCAGTCCTTCGTCTCCAACAACGCGATGCCCTGCGGCACGACCATCGGCCCCATCACCGCGGCCCGCCACGGCATCAAGACGGTCGACATCGGAGCGGCGATCCTGTCGATGCACAGCGCCCGCGAACTGTGCAGCGCCAAGGACCCCTACCTGCTGGCGAACGCGCTCGCCGCGTTCCTCGCGGGCTGAGCCCCGGCGGCCCGCCCGCCGGCCGCCCCGCATGCCCTCCGCCGCGCCGGGTACCGGACCGGGGCCGGAAGGGCGGGACCCACAGGGAGGGAAGGACTCATGGGCCTGGGCGGGTGCATCATCCTGATCGCCGCGGGAGCGATCCTCGCGTTCGCGACCGACTGGCACATGAACGGCGTCAACCTGCATCTGGTCGGCGTCATCTTCATGGTCGTCGGGCTGATCGGGGCCGCGATCTCCAGCAGCGTCCACTGCCGGAGGTGGGTCGTGGTGCCGCCCACCCCGGTGATCGACGAGGAGCGGCACCACCACCGGGACGGATGTGGCGACGGGTACGGGATCTGACCCCGCCCCGGCGCCGCCCCGGTGGCCCTACTGCGTGTCCATGCCCGCCAGCACCAGCGGAAGCCGCGACGTGCCCCCTTCCGTGATCCGGACCGGGACGCCCCAGTCCTGCTGGTGGACGTGGCACGCCGGGTACTCGTTCGTCCCCGCGGCGGAGCCGCCGTCGGACGCTGTGTCGTCACAGGACGCCGCCATCGCCGAGACGTGCAGGACGCCCTCCGGTATGGACGAATCCAGCTCCAGTTCGCGTGCCAGGTCGGTGCCCGCGCCCTCGCCCCGAAGCAGCAGCCCGGCCGGGGTCGAGGAGACCAGCAGACGGGTCGACGGGCCGTAGCGCGTGTCCAGCTTCTGGCCGGCCGGCGCCTGGAAGACCACGTCCAACCGGAGCGTGCCGGGCGCCACTTCGGTGGCGGCGCGCTGGGTGCGGTGGGCGACCGAGGCGACCCGCACCGCCTCCTGCGGCAGCCGCAGCCGGGTCAGCCGGTGCCGGGCCGACTCCACGACCACGATGTCCCCGCCGTCCAGCACGGCGTCCGACGGCTCCCGCAGGTCCGTCGCCAGGGTGGTCAGCTCGTCCGTCGCCGGATCGTAGCGCCGCAGCGCGTGGTTGTAGGTGTCGCTGACCGCCACCGAGCCGTCCGGCAGCGCGGTCACGCCCAGCGGATGCTGGAGCAGGGCCTGTTGGGCCGCGCCGTCCCGGTGACCGAAGTCGAACAGCCCCGTGCCGACCGCCGTGTGGACCGCGCCGTCCCGGTCCACCCAGCGCAGGGCACTCGTCTCGGAGTCCGCCAGCCACAGGCGCTCCCCGTCGGCCGACACCGCGAGTCCCGACGGCTGCGCGAACCACGCCCCGTCGCCCGGGCCGTCCACCAGTCCCTCATTCGTGGTGCCCGCCGCGACCGCGACCGTGGCCGCCCGCGGGTCGTACGTCCACAGCTGGTGCACACCCGCCATCGCGATCCACACCCGGCCGCCGAAGACCGCCACGTCCCACGGCGAGGAGAGGTCCACCTCCCGGGCGGGACCGGAGGTGGGCGAGCCCTGCCACCACTGCCTGCCGGTGCCCGCGAGCGTGGTGACCTCGCCGGTCGCCAGGTCCAGCCGGCGCAGCGCGTGGTTCACCGTGTCCGCGACGACCACCGCGCCCTCCTCCAGCAGCGCCAGGCCCTGCGGCTCGTTGAAGCCCGCCGCCTGCGCCGGGCCGTCCACGAGGCCCCGTACGCCCGAACCGACGCGCCGCACGACCGTCTCGCCGTCCGCCGCCAGCTCCACCAGCTGGTGCCGGGTGGTGTCGCTGACCAGGAAGGTCCCGGACGGAAGCAGAAGCGCCTTGCCGGGGAAGCGCAGCGTCGTGGGCTCGGGCTCCGGCGCCACGTACGGGCCGTCGCCGCGGCGCAACGTGCCCTTCGCCGTGTGCTCCTCCTCCAGCTCCTCGACGAGCCGCGCTATCGCGTGGGCGTGGCCCTCTCCCGCGTGCTGGGCGACCACGTACCCCTCGGGGTCGATGACGACGAGTGTCGGCCAGGCCCGGACGGCGTACTGCTTCCAGGTGGCGAGCTCCGGGTCGTCGAGCACCGGGTGCTCCACGCCGTACCGCTCCACCGCGTCCACCACCGCCCGGTGGTCCGCCTCGTGGACGAACTTCGGAGAGTGCACGCCGACGATCACCACGGTGTCGCGGTGCTTCTCCTCCAGTTCGCGCAACTCGTCCAGGACGTGCAGGCAGTTGATGCAGCAGAAGGTCCAAAAGTCCAAGATCAATATGCGACCTCGGAAGTCGGCCAGCTTCAGATCCTTCCCGCCGGCGTTGATCCATCCGCCCTTGCCGATCAGCTCGGGGGCACGGACACGGACGCGACGCGATGGGGAGTCGTTCATGGCTCAAGGGTGCCATCCGGGGCCGGGTGCCCGGGAAGCCTGTGGACAACCGCGGTGACGCTGCGTGTACGGATCCGTACCGGATGCGCACGGGCCCGCGCGGAGAGATGCTCGACGCACAAAGGGGGGCCACCCCAAGGGAGCAGTTTCCATGCCACGAGACATCGACGACCAGCCGCGCCGCCAGGACCGTGCCCGCGAGCACGGTGAGATCACCGGCGAGGAGAGGCGCGACCGGAACGGGCGGGACCCCGCCGCGGGCGGCTCCGGCCCGTCGGACGACACGCGGAGGCCGGGCACGCACCGTGAGCGCGAGGACCGGCGCTCGACGTGGGACCACGACGAGGACATGCAGGAGGGCTACCGGTAGCCCTCACGCCGCCGTTCGCGGTCCTGTACGGGTCCCCCGCGGCGTGCGGGGGACCCGTCGGCGTCCCCGGGGGCCGGGGTGCCCAGGAGAGCGCGTGCGGAGGCGTCCAGGTACCAGCGGCCCCGGACCGTGTCCAGGTGGATGTGGTAGGCCACGGCACGGTTCGCTTCGACCCGGTCGCGCCACTCCTCGCCCCGGTGCGGGAACGCCACGCGGGCAGTGAAGACGTACCGGCCGTGCTCCGCGTTCACCAGGGCGGCCAGCGGAGTGGGCGGCTTGACGCTGACCTCTCCGTCGGGGATGACACGGATCGTCTCGTTGCCGTAGCGCTTGCCCGACTCCCCATCGGCCGACAGGAACCAGCGCGCCGCTTCCCAGCGTTCCCGCCACTGTGTCTGGGTCAGTCCGGCGGCGGCCAGGTTGTGGCGGGTGCCCAGCAGCCGACGGCCACCGCGCACCACAGACACCCGGCCAGCTTCCCGCTCGGCGCGTACATGCTCGTACCGGTCCTCAAGGACCGCCAGGCGACGGGACTTGGCGAACCACTCCCGTCGGGACCGACAGCCGCCGGGCTGCCCCATGCCACCATCGAGAGCCAGCAGTGAGACCCCTTCGAGACGAGCTGTGCCATCGAGGTCTTCGGGCTGGGACGGCCCGGACTCGGCCACGAGCTGTACGGCTCCCGGCTGTGTGCGGCCGCTCCCAGGACCCGGATGCGGGACGGCTTCTTCACGCTCACCGATGTGGCGGGGCTCGACGCGGACACACTGATCGTGCCGAACCGGCCCGACGCGGGCGCGGCTGCGGCGCGAGACGGGACTCAGCCCGTCGGCCTACCGGCGGCGTTTCGGACCGGCCGCCGGGGAAGTCCTGGTCGTATGAGATTCCTCGTACGCGACCGGCTCCTCGGCTTCGGTGACGACTACTGGATCGAGGACCAGCACGGCAACAAGGTCTTCCTGGTCGACGGCAAGGCCATGCGGCTGCGGGACACGTTCGAACTCAAGGACACGCAGGGACACGTCCTGATCGACATCCACCGGAAGATGTTCGCCCTGCGCGACACGATGGTCGTCGAGCGCGGTGGCGACCCACTGGCAACGATCAGGCGCAAACGCCTGTCCCTGCTGCGCAACCACTACCGGGTCTCGCTGGTGGACGGCACGGAACTCGACGTCAGCGGCAAGATCCTGGATCGCGAGTTCGCCGTCGAGTACGACGGGGAACTACTCGCGCAGATCTCCCGGCGCTGGCTGCACGTCCGCGAGACCTACGGGGTCGACATCGTGCGTGACGACGCGGACCCGGCGCTGCTGATCGCGGTGGCGGTGTGCGTGATCCACCTGGCGGAGAAGGAGCACGAGGAGGACTGAGCACCGTGGTGCGGGACGCCCTGCCCGAGGCGGGCGCCGGCACCCGAGGCATGCGACGGTGCTCCCCGTCCGGCGTCCCATGGGGCGCCCGCCGGACATTCCGCCCGGCTCCGGTACGTCCCCGCGGCGGTCCGCTGGTCCGGGCACCGGCCGGGCGCGGCCGGCTGTCGGTCGCCGTCCGCTACGGCGTCACCGCGAACGACCCCAGGATCGCCGCCGTCAGCTCAGGATCCCCCTCCACCTTGATGCGGTCCGCCACGGCGTCCGCGGTGACCCGGCCGCAGGCGAGGCGGACGTACGTCTCCCAGTCGAGCGTCAGCGACACCGTCGGGCCCAGTGAGGGCGTGCCGTCGATGGAGCCGCGGCCCTCCGCGTTGACCCGGACGGTGCGCAGGAAGTCGATCGGGCCGTGGACGTCGAAGACGATCGCCGCGCCGGGGGGCGCACCCGCGTCCTTGGCGACGACCTTCGGCAGCGCGGCCAGCAGGTGGTCCCGGGCGATGTGCGCGCCCGGAGAGTCCAGGCTGCCCGGCCGGCCCAGCGCCGTGCGCAGGTCCTGCTCGTGCACCCACACGTCGAAGGCGCGGATCCGCATGGCCTCTTCGAGGGTCTGCTCGGTGCCGAGCGGGCCGCGCACCTTGGTGCCCGGGTCGCGCGACTCGTTCCGCAGCTGGCGGTTGCGGCGGATGATCGTGTACTCCAGTTCGGCCGTCATCTCCGGCGCGGTGTGGTGACGGCGGACGTCGACCTGCATCTCCATGTAGCGCTGGTGTTCGTTGGTGACGTGGAACAGGTCGCGCGGGAGGGTGTGGATCGGGCGCGGGTCGCCGAGCATCTCGCAGTCCAGGCCGATGACGTGGGAGACCACGTCGCGTACGGACCAGCCGGGGCATGGCGTGCGCCGGTTCCACTCGCCTTCCACGAGCGGCTGCACCAGCTCGGATATCGCTTCGATCGAGTGGGTCCAGGCGTCGGCGTAGGGCTGGAGGGTGGGATGCAGACTCACGGAACGGGACCCCTCGGCGGTCGGTGCACGGGCGGTTGTTACGGCGGTATTGGCGGGAGGCGGCTGTCGGCGGGTGTCTTGGGAGGTTAAGTTACGCTGCTACGAGGCACCCCGGCAGTGCTTTCGTGTGACGATCGTAGGCCCGTGGACAACAGCTCGAATGCCAGGACGGTGGTAGTGTGCGCGCCTCCCTGATCCAGATGCGGGTGGACCCGGACGAATCGCCCGATTTCCGCAGGCGGCGGGCGGTCTCGCTCGTGCAGGATCAAGCCGGAGTCGATCTGGTGGTGCTGCCCGAGCTGTGGACGACCGGCGCGTTCGCCTACGAGGACTTCGGGACCGAGGCCGAGCCGCTCGAGGGGTCGACGTACGAGGCGATGGCGAAGGCCGCGAGCGACGCGGGCGTGTGGCTGCACGCCGGATCGATCCCGGAACGTGACCCTGACGGTCCCCTCTACAACACGTCTCTCGTCTTCTCCCCCTCCGGTGAACTGGCCGCCGCCTACCGCAAGATCCACCGCTTCGGCTTCGACAAGGGCGAGGCCGTCCTGATGGGCGCGGGCACCGTGCCGGTGACGGTACGTCTGCCGGAGACGACCGTCGGCGTGGCCACCTGCTACGACCTCCGCTTTCCCGAGCTCTTCCGCTCGCTCGTGGACGCGGGGGCCGAGACGCTCGTGATCCCGGCGGGCTGGCCGGAGCGCCGCCGGTCCCACTGGACGCTGCTGGCCCGGGCGCGGGCGGTCGAGAACCAGGCGTACGTCCTTGCCTGTGGAACGGCCGGGACACACGCGGGGGTTCCGCAAGCGGGTCACTCGATCGTGGTGGATCCGTGGGGCGAGGTCCTCGCGGAGGCGGGTGCCGAGGAGGAGATCCTCACGGTGGAGTTCGACCCGGCGAAGGTCGCCGCCACACGGGAGCAGTTCCCGGCGCTGAAGGACCGGGTGCTGGGGCTGGAGCCCCCACGGCGCTGAAGGACCGGATTGCGGGGAAGCCCCCACGGCGCTGAAGGACCGGATGGCGGGGCTGGAGTGCCCGCCGCACTGACGGGCTCCCCGCGCGGGCCCGCGCACCAGGCCCCGTTCCGGCTCCCCCGGGCCCGTTCCGGCTCCCCCAGGCCGGGCCCGGCCGCTACGCCGGTACGTGCACCGTCTCCACCCGGCTCGCCACCAGCCGCTCCCGCTCCCTGCGCGCCGCCTGCTTCCGCAGCCGCAGGATCTGGCTGAGCCCCAGCGTCTGGAGGACGAACACCGCGGAGAAGGCCACGGTGTAGTCGCCGCCCGTGGCGTCCAGCAGCACGCCGACTGCCAGCAGCGTCGTCATGGAGGCGACGAAACCGCCCATGTTGGTGATGCCGGAGGCCGTGCCCTGACGCTCCGGCGGATTCGCCGGGCGCGCGAAGTCGAAGCCGATCATCGAGGCCGGACCGCAGGCGCCGAGCACCACGCACAGCGTGATCAGCAGCCACACCGGCGCGTGCCGGTCCGGGTAGGCGAGCGTGACCGCCCACAGCACCGCCGTCCCGCCGACCGTGCCGAGCACCAGCGGCAGCCGCGCGGCGTGGTGCCGGGCGACGATCTGCCCGTAGACCAGGCCGACGACCATGTTGGACAGGACGACGAGGGTGAGGAGTTCACCGGCCGTCGCCTGCGACAGACCCTGCGCCTGCACGAGGAACGGCAGGCCCCACAGCAGCAGGAACACCATCGCCGGGAACTGCGTGGTGAAGTGCACCCACATGCCGAGGCGCGTGCCCGGCTCCTTCCAGGACGCCACGATCTGGCGCCGCACGTAGGCCGATCCGCGGTGCGGGTACGGCTCCGGCTCGTACCCCTCGGGATGGTCCTTCAGGAAGAGCAGAAGCAGGACGAGCACGACGGCCCCGGCGAGCGTGCTGCCGCCGAACGCCGCCGTCCAGCCCACCCCGTGCAGCAGCCGGGCCAGTACGAGCGTGGAGACCAGGTTGCCCGCCATGCCGACCAGGCCGGCGAGCTGAGCGACCATGGGGCCGCGCCGCGCCGGGAACCAGCGCGCCCCGAGCCGCAGCACGCTGATGAACGTCATCGCGTCACCGCAGCCGAGCAGTGCCCGCGAGGCGAGCGCCATGCCGTACGACGGCGAGAACGCGAACCCCAGCTGGCCGGCCGTGAAGAGGACGGCGCCCATGGCCAGCACCTTCTTGGTGCCGAGCCGGTCCACCAGCAGGCCGACCGGTATCTGCATGCCCGCGTACACGAGGAGCTGGAGGATCGAGAAGGTGGACAGGGCGGACGCGTGGACGTGGAAGCGGTCCACGGCGTCGAGTCCGGCCACGCCCAGCGACGTACGGAAGATGACGGCGACGAAGTAGACCGAGACGCCTATGGCCCACACGGCGACGGCGCGCCGGCCGCCCGGTGGATCACCGGGCAGGGAGACGGCGCGGGAACCGGCGGATCGGGAGGTCATCGCACCTCACCCCGGGCCAGGTGGGAGAACCAGCTGACGTGACGGTGGACGATGTCGACGGCCTCCTCGGCGTCGCCGGAGCGCAGCGCCCCGAGGATCGCCTCGTGCTCGTGGAGCGTCTTGGCGATCCGGTCGGGATGCGAATGCATGACCGCGACGCCCATCCGCAACTGGCGGTCGCGGAGCTGGTCGTACAGGCGGGAGAGGATCTCGTTGCCGCCGCTGCGCACGATCTCGGCGTGGAACGCGCGGTCGGTGGCCGCCGCCCCGGCCAGATCGCCGGCGGCGGCCTGCTGCTTCTGCCGTGCGAGCAGATCCTCCAGACGGGCGATCAGCCCGGGCGGCGCGGGTACGGCCTTGCGCGCCGCGTGCTCCTCGACGAGCTGGCGCGTCTCGACCACGTCCGCGATCTCCTGGGCGGAGACGGGCAGGACGAGGGCGCCCTTCTTCGGGTATAGCCTGATCAGCCCCTCGACCTCCAGCCGGAGCAGCGCCTCGCGCACGGGGGTCCGTGAGACGCCGGCCTCCTCGGCCAGCTCCCCCTCGGTGAGCAGCGTCCCGCCCTCGTAACGGCGCTCCAGGACACCCTTTTTGACGTGCGCGTACACGCGGTCGGCCGCGGGCGGCTGCTTGGCGGGCAGCCTCTCGGAAGCGGAAGCGGAAGCAGGGGCGGCGGACGGCGCTGAAGGCATGCGCACATCATAGATACAACACGTACGCATACCGAGAGGTGTCCGCCATCCGGACCGGCGCACCCCCGTCACATTCGTTGCCGCGACCGCGCATCCATTTGCGCTTCCCGCATGTCTCTCCGAGAGGGCAGTCCGGTCATCCGACCGCCCTCCAGGGGCATGTGGATGCGTTCAGCGCATCCAAGACGCAATCGGAGCGTTCAACTTGATCACCGGTATGAAGAGCGTGCGTGTTCGCAGAGCAGCCGCAGCAGCGGTCACCACCGCAGCCGTGCTCACCGCCGGCGTCCTCACCGCGGCACCCGCGCAGGCCGTCACGAAGCCCTCGATCACCGCCGAGGGCGGGTTCGTGATGAACAACGCCACCGGCAAGAGCCTGTTCACCAAGGCAGCGGACACCAAGCTGTCCACCGGCTCCACCACCAAGATCATGACCGCCAAGGTGGTGCTGTCGCAGCCGAACCTGAACCTGAACGCGAAGGTCACGATCCAGAAGGCGTACAGCGACTACGTCGTCGCGAAGAACGCCTCCCAGGCCCACCTGATCGTCGGCGACAAGGTCACCGTCCGCCAGCTGCTGTACGGGCTGATGCTGCCCTCCGGCTGCGACGCGGCCTACGCCCTCGCGGACAAGTTCGGTTCCGGCTCGACGCGCGCCGCGCGCGTGAAGTCGTTCATCGGCAAGATGAACAGCGCCGCCAAGAGCCTCAAGCTGAAGAACACGCACTTCGACTCGTTCGACGGCATCGGCAACGGCAGCAACTACTCGACGCCCCGCGATCTGACGAAGATCGCGAGCAGCGCCATGAAGAACTCGACCTTCCGCGCGGTCGTGAAGACGAAGTCCACGAAGCAGAAGGTGACCACCAAGAGCGGCGGCTACCGCTACTACAACTGGAGCAACACCAACCCGCTGCTCGGCACCTACAGCGGCGCGATCGGTGTGAAGACGGGCTCCGGCCCGGAGGCCAAGTACTGCCTGGTCTTCGCCGCGACCCGCAAGGGCAAGACGGTCATCGGTACGGTCCTGGCGTCCACGTCGGTGAGCAACCGCACGGCGGACGCGAAGAAGCTGCTGAACTACGGCTTCGCCGTCTGATATCCCGCCCCGCACGGCAGTGCGAAGGGGCCGGCCGCGGACCTCGGGGTCCAGCGGCCGGCCCCTTCGCCGTACCAGGGCTCCTGAGCGCTAGGCCCAGGTGATCAGGCGCTTCGGCCGCTCCAGGACGGCCGCCACGTCCGCGAGGACCTTCGAGCCCAGCTCTCCGTCGACCAGGCGGTGGTCGAAGCTGAGCGCCAGAGTGGTGACCTGGCGCGGCTTGACCTTGCCCTTGTGCACCCACGGCTGGAGCTTGATGGCACCGACCGCGAGGATCGCCGACTCGCCCGGGTTGAGGATCGGCGTCCCGGTGTCGACGCCGAACACGCCCACGTTCGTGATGGTGATCGTGCCGCCCTGCATCGCCGCCGGGGACGTCCTGCCCTCACGGGCGGTGGCCACCAGTTCGCCGAGCGCCTGGGCCAGCTGCGGCAGCGTCTTCTCGTGCGCGTCCTTGATGTTCGGCACGATCAGACCGCGCGGGGTCGCGGCCGCGATGCCCAGGTTCACATAGTGCTTGCGGACGATCTCCTGGTTCGCCTCGTCCCAGGACGCGTTGATGTCCGGGTTCCGCTTCACCGCCACCAACAACGCCTTGGCGATGAGGAGCAGCGGGTTGACGCGCAGACCCTGCAGGTCCTTGTCCTGCTTGAGTTCCTCGACCAGCCGCATCGTGCGGGTCACGTCGACCGTGACGAACTCCGTGACGTGCGGCGCGGTGAACGCCGACCCGGCCACGGCCTGTGCGGTGGCCTTGCGGACTCCCTTGACGGGAACACGGGTCTCACGTCCGCCGTCGTACGTCACCGTCGGCGCCGGCGCCGCGACGGCGGCGGGCGCCTCGGGGGCGGCGGGCGCCCCGGGGGCCGGCGGGGGTGCCACGGCCGCGTGCACGTCCTCACGGGTGATGATCCCGTCCGGACCCGACGGCGTCACCGTCGCCAGGTCGACGCCCAGGTCCTTGGCGAGCTTGCGCACCGGCGGCTTCGCGAGCGGGCGCACCTGCCCGCCGCGGCCGTTCAGGTCGCCCTCGGCCGGCGCGACCGGACGCGGGGGCTGCTCCACGGGCGCCGGAACCGTCTTGCGCGGGCGGCGCTTCGTGGAGGTCTCCGCGACACCGTAGCCGACGAGGACCGGCTTGCGGCCCTCCTGCGCGGGCTTCTCCTCGGCCGCGGGCTCCGGGGCCACGGCCGTCCCGGCGGTCGTGGCCGTCCCGGCGGTCGTGGCCGTCCCGGCGGTCGCGGGCGTCTCCCCGGCGGGGGCAGCCCCTATGACGTCCACCGCGATGATCGGGGTGCCCACGTCCACCGTGGTGCCCTCGGGGAAGTGCAGTTCGCGGACCACCCCGTCGTACGGGATGGGCAGTTCGACGGCCGCCTTCGCCGTCTCCACCTCGCAGACGACCTGCCCGTCGGTGACGGAGTCACCGACCTGCACGTACCACTTGAGGATCTCGGCCTCGGTCAGTCCCTCGCCCACGTCGGGCATCTTGAACTCACGCACGGACGCCTCAGTCATCGTCGTCACGACCCTCTCCTCAGTACGCCAGGGCGCGGTCGACGGCGTCGAGCACCCGGTCCAGCCCCGGCAGGTACTCCTCCTCCAGCCGCGCCGGCGGGTACGGGGCGTGATAGCCGCCCACCCGCAGCACGGGCGCCTCCAGGTGGTAGAAGCACCGCTCTGTGATACGGGCGGCGATCTCCGCGCCCGAGCCGAAGAACACCGGTGCCTCGTGCACCACGACCAGGCGGCGGGTCTTCTCCACCGACGTCTGGAGGGTGTCGAAGTCGAGCGGGGAGACCGAGCGCAGGTCCAGCACCTCCAGGGACTTGCCCTCCTCCTGGGCGGCGGCCGCGACCTCCTGGCAGACCTTCACCATCGGACCGTACGCGGCGAGCGTCAGGTCCGTGCCCTCGCGCACCACGCGCGCCTTGTGCAGGGGTCCGGGGATCGCCTCCGGGTCGACCTCGGCCTTGTCCCAGTACCGCCGCTTCGGCTCGAAGAAGATGACCGGGTCGTCGCTCTGGATCGCCTGCTGCATCATCCAGTAGGCGTCCGACGCGTTCGAGGGAGAGACGATCTTCAGGCCGGCCACGTGCGCGAACAGCGCCTCGGGGGACTCGCTGTGGTGCTCGACCGCCCCGATGCCGCCGCCGTAGGGGATACGGACGACGACGGGGAGCTTGACCGTGCCCAGCGAGCGGGCGTGCATCTTCGCCAGCTGTGTGACGATCTGATCGTATGCCGGGAACACAAAGCCGTCGAACTGGATCTCGACCACCGGGCGGTACCCGCGCAGCGCGAGGCCGATCGCCGTGCCGACGATGCCCGACTCGGCGAGCGGGGTGTCGATGACCCGCTCCTCGCCGAAGTCCTTCTGCAGGCCGTCGGTGACGCGGAAGACGCCGCCGAGCTTGCCCACGTCCTCGCCCATCAGCAGGACCTTGGGGTCCGACTCCAGGGCCTTGCGCAGCGACTCGTTGATCGCCTTGGCGAGCGCCATCTTCTCGGCCATGTCACCGTCCCCCTTCTGCCGCGGCGACGCCGCTGTCGGACTCGGTCGCGAACGACGCCTGGTAGGCGGCGAACTGCGCCCGCTCCTCGTCGACGAGCGCGTGCCCGTCCGCGTACACGTTCTCGAAGATCGCGAAGTGGTCCGGGTCCGGCATGGCGCGGACCGCCTCGCGTACCCGCCTTCCCAACGCCTCGCTCTCCGCCTCGAGTTCCGCGAAGAACCCCTCCTCCGCGTGGTGTGACGCCTCGAGGTAGGCGCGCAGTCGGGCGATCGGGTCCTTCGCCTCCCAGGCGGCCCGCTCGTCGTCGTGGCGGTAGCGGGTCGGGTCGTCCGAGGTGGTGTGGGCGCCCATGCGGTACGTGAACGCCTCGACCAGGGTCGGCCCCTCGCCGTTGCGCGCCCGCTGCAGCGCCCACTTGGTGACGGCCAGGCAGGCCAGGACGTCGTTGCCGTCCACGCGCACGCCGGGGAAGCCGAAGCCCTGCGCGCGCTGGTAGAGCGGCACACGGGTCTGCTTCTCGGTGGGCTCGGAGATCGCCCACTGGTTGTTCTGGCAGAAGAAGACGACCGGGGCGTTGTAGACCGCGGCGAAGGTGAACGACTCCGCGACATCGCCCTGGCTGGAGGCGCCGTCGCCGAAGTACGCGATCACGGCCGAGTCGGCACCGTCCTTGGCGACGCCCATGGCGTAGCCGGTGGCGTGCAGCGTCTGCGAGCCGATGACGATCGTGTAGAGGTGGAAGTTGTTGCTGTTCGGGTCCCAGCCGCCGTTGTTCACACCGCGGAACATGCCGAGCAGATTGGTGGGGTCGACCCCGCGGCACCAGGCGACGCCGTGCTCGCGGTAGGTCGGGAAGACGTAGTCCTCGTCGTCCAGGGCCCGGCCGGAGCCGATCTGGGCGGCCTCCTGGCCGAGCAGGGAGGCCCACAGCCCCAGCTCGCCCTGGCGCTGCAGGGCGGTGGCCTCGGCGTCGAAGCGGCGAGTCAGCACCATGTCCCGGTACAGACCGCGGAGCTGCTCGGGGGTGATGTCCTCGACATACGGGTCGTAGGCGGTGTTCTCGATCCGCAGGCCCTCGGGCGTCAGCAGCTGGACGAGGTCCGGCTGCGATTCCTTCCCGGGAGTCGTGCGGGCGGTGCGCTTGCTGCCGGTGGTGCCGGCCTTTCCGGCGCTGCGTCGCGGCTTGCGCGCGGCAGTGCTCTCCACGGTCACGTGTGCTCCTCCGTCGGTCCGGCGCCCGGGTTCGCCGGGTGCCTGGGGTCCCCTCGGCCCGTTCCGGGCCTTGGGGAGCGGCTCGCCTGCAGCTCACGGACGCACAGGGTGGGTGCGACACGTTCGAGACAGACGTGACAGGTGCCCCGGCGAGCGCCTGCAGAAGGCACGTTACCCAGTGCTCCACATTTCTGTGAAACCCCTCCTGACCTGGGATTTTGCTTGGATTTCCAAGTAAATCGAGTAAGCCGGGAACAGTCGCTGGTCACAGCCTTGCAGGGGGCCGGAACAACGGCACGTTATCCCGCTCACCTGGAGCACGGGAAGACGTCATCCGGTGTGGCGCGGCCGACGCGCCGCCGCCCTCACGGACAGCGCGCCCCCCGCTACGCGCGGCTGATCACACCGCACGCCCCGTGACCGGAACCAACGCTCTGTGACCGGACCGCGCGTCCTGTGATCACGTTCAGGAACGCCATGTGACCGGTTGCGACTTTCTGTCACAAACCGCAGCTCACAGGGCCGTCCGGTGCCTTACCCTCTGCCGCGTGCCGCGCTCATCCGTACCACCCCCCGTGCATCACGCGCCCCCTGTGGGCGCCCTCCTCCGCCAGTACACCGCGGGGTCCCCGCTGGCCTGCGAGCCCGTCGAGCAGGGGCTGCTCAACCGCGGCTACCGGCTCCACACGACGCGCGGCCGCTACTTCCTCAAGCACCACTTCGACCCGGAGACCGCCGCCCCCGCGGCGATCGCCCGCCAGCACCACGCCACCCGGCGGCTGGCCGACCTCGGCGTCCCGGTGGCGCCGCCACTGGCCCGCCGCGACGGCCGCACCGTCGCGGTCGTCGGCGGCCACGCGTACGCCCTGTACCCGTGGGTCGACGGACGGCACCGGCACGGCGGCCAGCTCACGACGGAGCAGTGCGGACGGCTGGGGGCGCTCCTGGGGGTGGTGCACGCGAGCCTGGAGCGGGTCATGTCGTGCTCCCGAGCCCGGTCCGCGCCCGGCGCGCGCTCCCGGAGTGCCGATCCCGCCGACACCTTCGCGCTCATCGACGCCCTGCTGCGCCGGGTGCGCGGGCACCGGCCCGCCGACGCCTTCGACGAACTGGCCCGGCACCGTCTGCTGGAGCGGCGTGCACTGCTGCGGCGGCACGCGCACCGGCGGCCGCCGCGCGGTGGCCCGGTGGGGTGGGTGCACGGCGACTTCCACCCCTTCAACCTGCTCTACCGGGGGGACACGCACGCCGCGATCGTCGACTGGGACCGGCTCGGCGTGCAGCCCCGCGCGGAGGAGGCGGTACGGGCCGCGGCGATCTTCTTCGTACGCCCCGTCGGCGCGCTCGACCTCGCGAAGGTACGGTCCTACGCGCGCGCGTACCGCCGTGCCGCGGGCGCCACGCCCTGCGAACTCACCGCCGCCGTCCACCGGGTGTGGTGGGAGCGGCTCAACGACTTCTGGATGCTGCGCTGGCGCTACGAGCGCGGCGACACCCGCGCGGACTCCCAGTTCCCGGCGGCCTCGGCCCTGGCCGTGTGGTGGACGCGCGAGTACGAGGCGGTGTGCGAGGCGTTCACCCGCTGAGCCCGGGCGCGGACCCGGCCCCGCAGCCGGGGCGCACCCGCACCGCGCGCGTGGAGGCCGTTGCGGCGCGGCCCGTGCCGCACCATCAGGGGAACTGCGAGCCGCCCGTGGTGGCGGGCGCCGACGACGGGTCGGGGCCGCCGCCCGTGGGCGAGTCCGTCGGCTGGTCCGTGGGCGCCGTCTGCGTCGGCTGTTCGGTCGGCTGGTCCGGCGTCGTGGACGGCTCGGCCGGCGGCTCGCTGTAGCTCTGGGACGGCGTGTACGAGGGCGTGTACTCCGACCCGCCGCCCGTGCCCGCACTGTCACTCGGGGACGACTCGGTGGCCTGGTCCGTCGGCGTCTCGTCGGCCTGCGTGTTCTCCTGGGACCTCGTGGGGGTCGGCGACTGCGTGGTGCCCGGGCCTGAGCCCGTCCCGCGGGTGTTGTTGAGCGCAAGCGCGACGCCCGCCGCGATGGCGATGACCGCGAAGACCGCGAGGACCCACAACTTGCCCCGGCCACTGCCCCGGTTGCCGTACCCCTCGAAGCCTCCGTCGTCCCCGGAGCCGTAGCCCGCGGGCAGGATCGGCTGCGGGATCTGGGTGGTTCCCGAGAAACCCGCGGGGTGCGGCAGCGCCGTCGTGCCGGCGAAGCCCGCCGCCGGCGTGTGCCGGCCGTCGTGCATCTTCACGGGCCCGGTGTTCCAGGTGCCGGTGTGGCCGCCCTGGTCGTACAGCATCTGCAGCGCGTACTGGACCAGCCCGCGCATCTCCTCGGCGGTCTGGAACCGGTCGTCCGGCTCTTTCGCGAGCGAGCGCATCACCAGGCCGTCCAGCTCGGGCGGACACCCGTCCGAGGTCTGGGACGGCGGCACCGGGATGTCCTGGACGTGCTGGTACACCACGGACAGCGGCGTCTCGCCCACGAACGGGGGCCGCAGCGCGAGCAGTTCGTACAGCAGACAGCCCGTCGCATACAGGTCGGAGCGGTGGTCGACGGCCTTGCCGAGCGCCTGTTCCGGGGAGAGGTACTGCGGCGTGCCCATGACCATGCCGGTCTGCGTCATCGTGGTGGACGCCCCGTGCAGGGCGCGCGCGATGCCGAAGTCCATCACCTTCACGGCGCCGTTGTCGGTGATGATGACGTTCGCCGGCTTGATGTCGCGGTGCACGATGCCGTGCTGGTGCGAGTAGGCCAGCGCTTCCAGGACGCCCGAGACGATGATGAGGGCCTGCTCGGGTCCGGGCGCCTCGGCGTTGATCAGCAGATCGCGGATCGTACGGCCCTCGACCAGCTCCATCACGATGTACGGCACCGACTGGCCGCCCACATGGTCCTCGCCCGAGTCGTACACGGCGACGATCGCATGGTGGTTGAGCCCGGCCACCGACTGGGCCTCGCGCGTGAACCGGGCCTTGGAGACCGGGTCCTCGGCGAGGTCGGACCGCAGCAGCTTGACCGCGACCGTCCGGCCCAGACGCACATCCTCCGCGGCGAACACCTCGGCCATGCCGCCCCGGCCGAGTCTGCGGGTCAGCCGGTACCGACCGTCCCCGACAAGTCCGCCGTTGCCCCACGTCTCCGGCGCGTCCGACATCCCGCCGCCAGTCGCCTCGGGGTCGGACGGGCCCTGGGCGCGCTGCGTCTGTGCCATCGGTCCTCGCCGTCGTTTCTGCCCGCGGTCCGCGCGGTGGTTGGTACGGTCTCCGACGGACCACGCTACAGGCTTCGCGCGAGGCTCCGTTCCGGGAAGGGGGCGAGACGAACGGGCCGTCAAACGCTGTGCTGCGTCCCGCGTGCGAATCCTGTGTACCGGCGGTACGTGCCCTGTAACGCTTCCGCGACGCTTCTTTCGCGTACGGTCACGGAACGGGCACCGCGCTTGACGTGTCACTGTCCTGGGGCAGACTTGGCCGGGAATAGGCCAGTCGATCACGGAACCTCGCTGTCGATCGCCGAAGCCACGGGACATGGATCACGGACCGCGGGAGCACGATCAGCCGCTGCCGCCGCGCCGATGGGGGACGCAGAAGATGAGCCAGGACGGCGCACAGGGCTGGTATGCGGGGCGACCAGTCGCCGGCGGCCGCTACCAGTTGCGCGACTTGCTCGGCGAAGGCGGCATGGCCTCGGTGCATCTCGCGTACGACACGGTGCTCGACCGTCAGGTCGCGATCAAGACACTCCACACCGAGCTGGGCCGTGAGCAGGCGTTCCGGGAGCGGTTCCGCCGCGAGGCGCAGTCCGTGGCAAAGCTCACGCACACGAACATCGTCTCGGTCTTCGACACCGGCGAGGACGAGATCGACGGGACGACGACCCCGTACATCGTCATGGAGTACATCGAGGGCAAGCCGCTCGGCTCCGTCCTCGACGCGGACATCCGGCAGTACGGCGCGATGCCGGCGGACAAGGCGCTGAAGGTCACCGCGGACGTGCTGGCGGCCCTGGAGATCAGCCATGAAATGGGCCTGGTCCACCGGGACATCAAGCCGGGCAATGTGATGGTGACGAAGCGGAACGTCGTCAAGGTGATGGACTTCGGCATCGCCCGCGCCATGCAGTCCGGCGTCACCTCGATGACCCAGACGGGCATGGTGGTCGGCACACCGCAGTACCTGTCGCCGGAGCAGGCCCTCGGACGAGGGGTGGACGCGCGCTCCGACCTGTACTCGGTCGGCATCATGCTCTTCCAACTCGTCACCGGACGGCTGCCGTTCGAGGCCGACTCGCCGCTGGCGATCGCATACGCACACGTGCAGGAGGAGCCGGTCGCCCCCTCCTCGGTCAACCGTTCGCTGCCGCCCGCGGTGGACGCGCTCGTCGCCCGCGCGCTGAAGAAGAACCCGAACGAGCGGTTCCCGAGCGCCGAGGCGATGCGCGACGAGTGCCTGCGCGTGGCGGCGTCCTTCACAGCCGCCACACCGAGCATCGTGCCGGGAGCGCAGACGTCGAGCGGCGCCGGGGTGAGCTCCGCGGTCTTCCCGCCGGTCGACCAGTCGGCGTCGGCCCCGCCCGGGCCCGTGCAGACGCCCTACCAGCCCGGCCCGTACGGCAACCCGACGCCCGTGCCGCCCCAGTCGCCCGCGTACGGCTACCCGCAGCAGGTCGGCTACCCGACGCCGCAGCCGACCGCCGCGTACGCCCCCCAGCATGCCGCGGCGACCCCGCCGCCGTACAACATCACCCCGCAGTCCCCGGCCCCCGCGACCGGCGGCTCGGGCGGGAAGAACAACCGCGCCGTGATCATCGGTTCGATCGTGGTCGCGCTGGCCGCGGTCGGCGGTCTGATCACCGCGCTGTCGCTGAACGGCAACGGCGGCGGCTCCGGGGGCGGCAGCAGCCCCAGCGCCTCCGCCTCGGCGGTCGCGGGTCACAAGGGCCCGGACACCACGAAGACCATCGAGACGACGAAGTGCACGGAGCCGGACGTGTCGTACAACGACCCGAAGAAGATCCGGGTCCCGGACTTCACCTACAAGTACCTCGGCTCGGTGAAGAGCTGCTTCCAGGCGGCGGGATGGCAGATGAAGGTCACCTCCGTCGACGAGAACACCTGGGGCCAGGACATGATCACGGACCAGTTCCCGTCGGCCGGTACGGACGTCGACCCGAAGGACATGCCGGAGATCGAACTCAAGGTGTCGACCGGCAACCCCTCCTGAGCCGCACCTGATCCCACGATGCGCGGGGCCCGGCACCTCGGAGGTGCCGGGCCCCGCGCACGACCGGCCGGGCTCTACAAGTAGGGGCCGCCCGCTACAGGTACGGGCCGCCCGTGCGGCCGCCCGCGCGGCGGTCCTCCTCGCCCTCGGGCACCCCTACGCCCGGAGGGAGGGCGCGGCGCATCTGCTCCAGTTGGGCCCGCGCCGCCATCTGCTGGGCGAACAGGGTGGTCTGGATCCCGTGGAAGAGTCCCTCCAGCCAGCCGACCAACTGGGCCTGGGCAATGCGAAGTTCCGCGTCGCTCGGGATCGTCTCGTCGGTGAAGGGCAGGGAGATCCGCTCAAGCTCCTCGACGAGTTCGGGGGCGAGACCGTCCTCCAGCTCCTTCACCGAGCTGGCGTGGATCTCCTTCAGGCGCTGACGGCTCGCCTCGTCGAGAGGAGCGGCACGCACCTCCTCCAGCAACTGCTTGATCATGCTGCCGATGCGCATGACCTTCGCGGGCTGCTCCACCTGCTCCGTCACCGGGACCTCGCGGGAGTCGTCATCTCCGGTGCCGCCGAGAGCCATCCCGTCCTGGCCCACGACCAGGATCTTCTGGGGGTTCTCCGACGACCTTTCGTTCCTCGGCATCTCCATGGCGTCATTGTCTCGCACCCGACTACCGCATCACCCGGACGCCCCCACCGGAAGCGCTCCACGGGTGTCCGTCGGCCTCAGGCGAGCTGCGGAGGGGGTTGCGCCGCCGCGGTCCCGGCGAGGCGCTGCAGTCTCACCACGCAGTGGTCGAGCCAGAGAAGTTCGGCCTCGGTGTGCAGCACCCGCTGTTCCAGGACGAGCAGCCGGGCGACCTCGTCCTGATGGGCGGGCGGCTCGGCGAGGGCCTCGCACCGCAGCCGGGTGTACTCCCGCAGCGCCTCCCTCAGATGCCGGCGCTGTACGTCGACCACGGCCCGTACGTCGACCCCGGACGCCCCGAAGGCCATGGCCAGCTTGATCACCAGCTCGTCGCGCGGCGGCCCCGTGCGTTCCACCGGACGGGCGTACCAGGCGCGCACCTCGCCCCGCCCTGCGTCGCTGATCGCGTACACCACGCGCCCCTTCGGATCCCGGCCCTGCTGGACGACCAGCCCGTCGCGCTCCAGTCGCGCCAGGGCCGTGCAGACCTGCCCGACGTCCAGTCTCCACACTGCTCCGGTCCGCGCCTCCAGCTCGGCGCGCAGCCTGGCGCCGTGGCGGGGACCCCGCTCCAGCAGCGCCAGCAGACCGTGGCGTATCGACATGCCGGTATCTGTAGCGGGTCGAGCGGGGGAGTGCCAGCCGGGGCCGCCTACGTGGCGGCGCGGACGCGCCGGGCCGGCGGCCGAGATGCCGGGCGCCGCAGTCCGTGTGACGCTTGTGCCGTTGATCTTGCCGCCCGATCACCGGAGGGGGTCACGCGCTTGACGTCATGGCTCCGCACACCGACCACGGCCCGCACGCTCCGTGCGGCCGTCCTGCCGCCGGTCCTCACGACGACGGCCGTCTTCGGCGCGTTCGGCATATCCACCGCGTACGGGATCGGGCCCGGTCACGGACTCCGGCCCGCCCCGTACGCCGTCGCCTCCACGGACACCGCCCCGTCCGGCCAATCCCCTCCGTCCGGCCGGCCCGCCCAGACCCGTCACGCCGTTCAGCCGACCGACACCCCAAGGCCCCCGTACGCGGCCGGTCCGCTCGCCGGTCCCGTCGCCGGTCCACTCGCCGGTCCCTTCCGCCGCGCGGCCGCACCGCGGGCGGACATCACCCGGGTCGCGCACGAGCCGAAGCGCCGCACCGCACCCCCGGCCCCTTCGCCCGGCTCCCGGCACGCGACGCCCGCCAGGGCACCGTCCGGTGACCCCGGCCACCGGGACCCCGCCCGGCACCCGCGGATATCCCACCCGGGGCACACCACGTCGGGCTCCCCCAGAAATCGTTCCGCGGCGGAGCGCTCCGGCCGGGAGCGCTCCGCCGCCCGCCCGTCCGTCTCCCGGCCCTCGGTCGGCCCCTCCAGCGCCGGAAGCCGGGCCGGAGAGGGACGGGTGCGGCCCGGGAGACCGGACCCCGAACCCGAGAACGCGGAGGACGAGCCGGCGTACACCGACGAGGATCCGACGATCCCGGACCGGGCGCCGGAACCGACGGACCGCGGCACCGAGGCACCGGATCCGGGCATCGACGCCTCCACCGGTCCGGCCGGCCCCGCGGCGACCTCCCCGACCTCCCGCCCGCACTCCGCCGGCCCCGCCCGGCAGGCCGCCGCCTCGCAACCCGTGGTGGAGACACTGCCCCTCGGCAGCGGCCTGATCCTCGTCGGTCTCGGCCTCGCGATCGCGCTCCTCGCCCTGCGGCTGCGCCGGGAGTAGCCGAAGCCCCCGTGGCACCCACGCGACAGCGGCACGCTCAGGGCACCACCAGCAGCACCTTCCCGATGTGCCCGCTCTCGTCCAGCACCCGGTGGGCCGTGGCCGCGTCGCTCATCGGCAGTTCGCGGTCGACGACCGGGCGGACATGCCCGGAGCCGATCAACGGCCACACGTGTTCCCGTACCGCCGCCACGATCGACGTCTTCTCACCCAGCGGCCGCGCCCGCAGCGAGGTCGCGGTGATCGCCGCCTGCTTCCGCAGCAGCGTGTTGATGTTCAGCTCGCCCTTCACCCCGCCCTGCAGGCCGATGATCGCGAGCCGGCCGTTCACCGCGAGCGCCCGCACATTGCGGTCCAGGTACTTCGCGCCCATGTTGTCGAGGATGACGTCCGCGCCCGCCCCCGCCGTGGCCTGCCGGATCTCCTCCACGAAGTCCTGCTCGCGGTAGTTGATCAGCACGTCCGCGCCCAGTTCGGCGCAGTGGTCCAGCTTCTCCTTGCTGCCGGCCGTGACCGCGACCTTCGCGCCCACCGCCTTGGCCAGCTGGATCGCCATCGTGCCGATGCCGCTGGACCCGCCGTGCACGAGCAGCGTCTCACCCGGCCGCAGGTGGGCGACCATGAACACGTTCGACCAGACCGTGCAGGTCACCTCGGGCAGCGCCGCCGCCTGCCGCACATCGATGCCCTCGGGCACGGGCAGCAGCTGCCCGGCCGGGACGGCGGCCTTCTCGGCATACCCGCCGCCCGCCAGCAGCGCGCACACCTCGTCGCCGACGGCCCATCCCGAGACACCGGGGCCGAGCGCGGCGATCCGCCCGGAGCATTCGAGCCCGGGGTACGGGGACGCACCGGGCGGCGGGCTGTAGAGGCCCTGCCGCTGGAGGAGGTCGGCGCGGTTGACGGCACTGGCCACCACGTCGACGAGCACCTCGCCCTCGGCGGGTACGGGATCGGGGACCTCGGCCCACACCAACGCCTCGGGTCCGCCCGGTTCGGGGATGCTGATCGCATGCATGGGACCGACGCTACCGTTCCTCTGGGCTGAGCAGGAGTGAGCCCCGTCAGCCGCACGCCCCGGACGGTCCTGAGCCCGCGGGTCCCCGGCCCTGAGCCCGCGGGTCCCCGGCCCTGAGCCCACGGGTCCCCGGCGTGCTCGGCGTCGCCGGGTGCTCTGCGGCGCGGGCGCCGCGCGGGCTGGTCGAGTGGTGCGCAGCCGTACGACGACCGGATGCCGGCCCGGCGGGCGGCGGTGAGGGAACGCTGCCCTCACGGTAAACCGGGAGCGGTCCGAGCGCGCATGGTGCCCGGGGCAACTCCGCGTCGCTGCCGTCTCAGTCCCGTGGCAGCGGACGGCTGTGCGGCGTCATCTGTGTGCCCGGCGAGGCCCGCACGATCGTGATCAGCCGGTCCGTCAGCTGGAGCGTGCCGACGGCCGGATCGTCGTGGCCGAGGACCCGCTGCCCGCGCAGCACACTCACCACGAGGTCGTCCGTCTCCCGCACCCCGTGCCCCGCCCCGGCCTCGGTGACCGGCCGCTCGACGAGGTCGAGCCCGCTGCCCTGGCGGATGAGGTCCTCCGTCACCATGCCGACGGCCGGGCTGAGCACGGAGAGGCCGAGGAGCCGCCCGGCGGCACTGGCACCGGTGATCACCACGTCGGCGCCGGACTGCCGCAGCAGCGGAGCGTTCTCCTTCTCCCGCACCGCCGCCACGATCTTCGCCGCACGGTTGAGCCGGTGTTCGTCCGGCTGGCGGGCGATCACGTCCCGGCCCGGAAGTTTCACGTGAAACACTCCCCGTCCCTGCTCACCCTGCCCGGCTACCCGGCCACCCCCCAGGGAAGGTCCAGGAGTTCCAGCTCCTGACCGGAGTGGCCGCCCCCCGGCGGTACCACGGCGAGGGCATCGGCGGCGGCGATGCCCCTCAGCATGGCGGGCCCGTTGTAGTGCAACGGCACGACCCTGTCGGCCCCCACGACGACGGGGATGAGCCTGGTGTCGTGCGGGTGACCGTGGGCGGAGCTCTCCACGGGCAGCGCATACGGCTCCGGCGCCGCCCGGCCCGCGAGGACGCGCAGCAGCGGTTCGGCGAGCGTGAGCAGCCCGGAGACGGCCGCGAGGGGGTTGCCGGGCAGTCCGACGAGGTGCTGGTCCTCGCGGGTGCGGGCGAGGAGCATGGGGTGGCCCGGTCGCACCTTCACGCCGTCGACCAGCAGTTCCGCGCCGACGCGGCGCAGGATGGGGTGAACGTGGTCCACGGGCCCCGAGGCCGTGCCGCCGGTGGTGACGATCAGGTCGGCGTCGGACGTCCTCACCGCGTCGAACAGCGCCTCGGCGTCGTCGCCGAGCCGGCGCACGGCCACCACCTCCGCCCCGAGCGCGTGCAGCCACGGCGGCAGCATCGGGCCGAGGGCGTCCCGGATCAGCCCGTCCTTGGGCAGACCCTCGGTGAGCAACTCGTCCCCCAGGATGAGGACGTCGACGCGGGGGCGGGGCACCACGCGCAGGGTGTCGTACCCGGCGGCCGCGGCGAGCCCGAGCACCGCCGGGGAGACCTGGACGCCCGGGGGCAGCAACTGGTCGCCGGCGTGACATTCCTGGCCCCGCGGCCGGATGTCCTGCCCGGGTACGACGGCGGGGGTCCCCCCTGCTCGGGCGGAGCCGGGAGCTTGGGGGACGGCGGCATGCAGCCGCCCCTTGTCGTCGATGCGTCCGTGCTCGCTGCGCAGGACGGCGGTGGTGTCCGCGGGGACGCGGGCACCGGTGGCGATCCGCACGGCGGCGCCGTCGGTGAGCGCCGTCGGCTCCGCCTGCCCGGCGAGGATGCCCTCCTCCCGCACGTCCCAGGGTCCGGGGCCGGCGACCGCCCAGCCGTCCATGGCCGAGCTGTCGAAGGACGGAAGATCGGTGAGGGCGGTGAGCGGTGCGGCGAGCACCAGGCCGAGGGCGGCCTCGGGGGGAACGTCCACGGGCTCCCGACGTGGTGCGGAGAGCGCGGCTCGTTCGGCGATCGCGCGGGCATCGGGCCAGGAGGTCGCCCGGTGGCGGGCGTGGTGGCCCGGGCCGGGCGGGGCGGAGGCAGCCGTGGGGGAAGGACCGGCGTCCGCCGGGCCGTGGTCCGGGACGGGGACCTGGGCGCCGGGGTCGCGCCGCGAACGGGGCCCTGAATGGGTGGCGTGCGGGTCCGGGTCCCGCACCAGGGCCAGGGCCTCTTCCAGGTCCAGGTCGTGCCGGTCCAGGTCGTGCCGGTCCACGTCGTCCCGGTCCACGTCGCCCCGGTCCACGTCGTCCCGGTCCACGTCGTGCCGGTCCACGTCGTTTCGTTCGGCGCCGTGCCGGCCCCCGCCGTCCCGTTCACCGCCGCGCGGGTCCCCGGGTCCGCGAGCGGGCCGGGCCTCCCGCGGGCCGTCGCGCCGACCGCTGTCATCGGCCACGCCCGGTGCCTCCTTCTCGTCGCGGTCCTCGGTGTCCAGGCGTCCCCGGACGCCCCGCCCGGTCATCCGGCGTCCGGCTCGGCCGGGGCGGTGTCCTCATCCGCCCAGCGCAGGGCCAGCGCGGCCGCCTTGCGGGCGGCCTCGGCGACCGCCTCCGGCCCGCCCTCGGCCCGCGCGGCGGCGTAGCCGACGAGGAACGTCGTCAGCGGGGCCGCGGGGCGGGCGACACCGTGCGCGGCGTCGCGAGCGAGGTCGAGGAGGACGCCGGTGTCGACATCGAGATCGATGCCCAGCTCGTCCTTGACTGCGGAAATCCATTCATCCAACACGTGCCCATGCTCCCTGATGCGTGATCGGGCGGTGGCGATGTCGTCCCAGGTGTCGCAGTCGAAGGACGCGACGGGATCGGAGATACGGGTGAGGCCGAGCCGCGCGAGCAGGCGGCGCAGCGGGAGACCGGTGAGCCCGGCGTGCTCGCTGGACAGCCGCTCCAGCTCGCGGCGCAGCGCAGCGCTGCGGTAGGCGGCGACGAGAGGCTGGTCGCGGCCCTCGGTGTCGGTGAGCACCACGCCGTCGGACCCGCTCGCCAGGAGGGCGCCCAGCAGTCGGCGTACCGTTCCCTCCTCCAGAAACGGCAGATCGGCGGAGAGCACGACGACGTACGCCGCCGTGGTCCGCCTCAGGCCCGCGTCGAGCGCGGCGACCGGTCCCGCGCCGGGAGGCTCCTCCCGGGCCCAGGCCACGGGGCGCGCGATGGGCCGGGGATCGGCCACGACGACCGTGCCGGCCGCGCCTGCGCAGGCCGTCAGCACGCGGTCCAGCAGCGCCCGCCCACCCACGCGCACGCCAGGTTTGTCGACCCCGCCGAGCCGCCGGGCGGCACCGCCGGCGAGCACGACGGCGTCGTACCGGTCGGCGCGGGGGTCGCCGAGCGACTTGTACGCGGTCATGTACCCGAGTATGGGCGCCGCGCGGATCATTGCCACCCCCGGGGGGCGCGGCGGCTGCCTGCGGGCTTCCTCACCAGCTCTCCGGGCCCCCCGCCGCGGCCCCGATCACAGCGTGCGCAGGAGCACCGCCGGTTGTTCCACGCAGTCCGCCACGTACCGCAGGAACCCGCCCGCCGTGCCGCCGTCGCACACCCGGTGGTCGAAGGTGAGCGAGAGCTGCACGACCTGCCTGACGGCCAGCTCGCCCTCGTGCACCCAGGGCCTGGGGACGATGCGTCCGACGCCGAGCATGGCCGCCTCGGGGTGGTTGATGATCGGTGTGGAGCCGTCGACGCCGAACACTCCGTAGTTGTTGAGCGTGAAGGTGCCACCGGTGAGATCCCCCGGGGTGAGGGTCCCGGCGCGCGCGGCCTCGGTCAGCCGCGCGAACTCGGCGGTCAGGGACTCGGCGTCCCGGGCATGCGCGCCCCGTACGACGGGCACGACGAGTCCCCGCTCGGTCTGCGCGGCGAACCCGAGGTGCACCTGGTCCAGCCGGACGATCTCCCTGGCCTCCACGTCGACGGTGGAGTTGAGCTCCGGGAAACGGGCGAGCGCGGCGGTGCAGATGCGAGCCAGCAGCGCGAGCAGGGAGACCTTGGGCCCTCCGGTCGCGTTCATCGCCGCCCGCGCGCGCATGAGCTCCGTTGCGTCGGCGTCCACCCAGCAGGTCGCGTCCGGGATCTCCCGCCGGCTGCGGGAGAGCTTGTCGGCGACCGCGCCGCGGACGCCCCTGAGGGGGATGCGGGTGCCCCCGGTGACCGCCCCGGGCGCCTGGGAGGCCGCTTCGGCGGTGACCGCCCCGCGCCCCTGGGGGACCGCTGCCGCCGCGGCCTCCGGTGTCCCCGTCGTGCCCGTGCGGGCGGCCGTGGTCCTCAGAACGTCCTCCACGTCCGCCCTCATGATCAGCCCGTCGGGCCCGGAACCCGCCAGCTGACGGAGATCCACGCCATGGTCGCGGGCAAGCCTGCGGACCAGCGGGGAGATCACCGGAATCGGGCCGTCGGAGCGGGCCGGGGCGGCCTCACGGCGCGTGCGGACCGGGGCAGCGGCCGCCGTCGCCCCGGTGGCCTCCTCGGCCGGCAACGTCCCGCGCCCGGACCCGGGCACAGCCTCTCGCCGCGGCCCGTCCGCGGGCCGCGCGCCGTGCGGGGACGGCCGCACCCGTCGGCGCCGGGCGGGGGCCGCCGATGTGCCGTACCCGACCAGGACGTTCCCGGAGGACTCCTCGGCCGCCTCCGTGGAGGCTCCGACGGCCACCGTCAACAGCGGTGCCCCCACGGGAAGTTCCGTGCCCTCCTCGCCGAAGCGGGCCGTGACCACACCGCCGTAGGGGCACGGCACCTCGACCATCGCCTTGGCGGTCTCCACCTCGACGACCGGCTGATCGACGGTGACGACGTCCCCGACCTGCACCAGCCAGCGGACGATCTCCGCCTCGGTGAGGCCCTCCCCGAGGTCGGGCAGCCTGAACTCCAGGACCTGGGTCATCAGCTCTCCGCCTCCCACTGCAGGCGCCCCACGGCGTCCAGGATCCGGTCGACGCCCGGCAGATGGTGCCGCTCCAGCATCGGCGGCGGATACGGGATGTCGAATCCGGCCACCCGCAGCACCGGAGCCTCCAGATGGTGGAAGCAGCGCTCCGTGACCCGGGCGGCGATCTCCCCGCCCGGACCGCCGAAGCCGGTCGACTCGTGCACCACCACGGCCCGGCCCGTGCGGCGCACGGACGCCGTCACCGTCTCGTCGTCGAAGGGCACCAGCGTGCGCAGATCGACGACCTCGAGGTCCCAGCCCTCGGCACGGGCCGCCTCGGCCGCCTCCAGGCAGACGGGCACCGAGGGGCCGTAGGTGATGAGCGTGGCGCTGCGGCCCGTGCGCCGGACCACGGCCCGGCCGATCGGCTCCACGGTCGCGGGCTCCTCGGGGTTCCAGGAGTCCTTCGACCAGTACAGCCGCTTGGGCTCGAGGAAGACGACCGGGTCGTCGGAGGCGATGGATGCGCGCAGCAGTCCGTACGCGTCGGCGACCGTGGCGGGCGTGACGACATGGAGGCCCGGAGTCGCCATGTAGTACGCCTCGGAGGAGTCGCTGTGGTGCTCGACACCGCCGATGCCTCCCCCGTAGGGGACACGGATCGTCAGGGGAAGCGGCATCGCGCCGCGCGTGCGGTTGCGCATGCGGGAGACATGGCTGACCAGTTGCTCGAACGCGGGGTACGCGAACGCGTCGAACTGCATCTCCACGACCGGCCGAAGCCCGTACATCGCCATGCCGACGGCCGTGCCGAGGATTCCCGCCTCGGCGAGCGGCGTGTCGGTGCAGCGGTCCTCGCCGAACTCCTCGGCGAGTCCGTCGGTGACCCGGAAGACGCCGCCGAGCGTGCCCACGTCCTCCCCCATGACATGCACGGACGGGTCGGCGGCCATGGCATCGCGCAACGCCCGCGTGAGTGCCTGCGCCATGGTGGCCGGCTTGAGGGCAACGGTGGTCATCGCCCGGCTCCTTCCGCTCCGGCGGCCTCGGCCTGCAGCTCGGCCCGCAGCTGTGCTTCCTGTTCGAGCAGTTGGGTGGTGGGCCGGGCGTACGCATGGGCGAAGAGGTCCATGGGGTCGAGCGCCGGGTCCTGGTTCATCCGCGCCCGCAGGTCCGCCGCCATTGTCTCGGCGTCCTCACGCGCGGCCCGTATCCCGTCCTCGTCGAGCAGGCCGCGGTCCGTCAGCTCCCGCTCCAGCAGCCCGACCGGATCGTGGGCCCGCCATGCCTCGACCTCGGCGTCGGTGCGGTAGCGGGTCGCGTCGTCGGCGTTGGTGTGGGCGTCGAGCCGGTAGGTCACGGCCTCGATGAGGGTGGGGCCGCCGCCCGCGCGGGCATGGCGCACGGCGTCGCCGAGGACCTCGTGCACGGCGGCCGCGTCGTTGCCGTCGACGAGGCGGCCCGGCATGCCGTAGCCGACGGCCTTGTGGGCCAGGGTGGGCGCCGCGGTCTGCTTGGCGAGCGGGACAGAGATCGCGAAGCCGTTGTTCTGGACGAGGAAGACGACCGGCGCCTGCCAGACCGCGGCGAAGTTCAGGGCCTCGTGGAAGTCGCCCTCGCTGGTGCCGCCGTCGCCGACCATCGCGAGCGCGACCACATCGTCGCCCTTCAGACGCGCCGCGTGCGCAAGGCCCACGGCGTGCGGGAGCTGGGTGGCGAGCGGGGTGGACAGGGGCGCCACCCGGTGCGCGTACGGGTCGTATCCGGTGTGCCAGTCGCCGCGCAGCAGGGTCAGGGCCTGGACGGGGTCGACACCGCGGGTGACGACCGCGAGCGTGTCGCGGTAGCTGGGGAAGAGCCAGTCGCGTTCCTCCAGGACGAGCGCGGCGGCGACCTCGCAGGCCTCCTGCCCGGTGCTGGAGGGGTAGACGGCCAGGCGGCCCTGCTTGGTGAGGGCCGTTGCCTGCGCGTTGTACCGGCGGCCGCGCACCAGCTGTGTGTACAGCCGGCGCAGCAGCTCCGGGTCGGCCTTGGCGGCCGCCTCGGTGCCGAGGACGCGGTACGGCTGTGCGTCGGGCAGCAGCGGAGCGGGATCGGTACGGGGCTGCCAGGCGGGCGGCGGGGTCGGCTGGTAGGCGCCCCGCTGCTCCATGACCGTCATGACGGCACCTCCTCGTGGGAGCGGCTTCAGGCGCGTCACGGATGTGATGCGCCTCACCAACCGATTGTTCGGTCGTCGGCACATTTTGGCTACAGGCGGCTCAAGGCTGTGGACAAACGGTTCTCCACAGCCTGAGATATACGCAGTACGTCCATGGTAGGAAGGCGGGGGCGCATGGCACCTGAACAAATGGCCGAGCCATCGGAGCACGGTCCCTCACTGCCACCCCCGCGCACCCTCGACGCCATCGACCGGGACATCCTGCAGATACTCCAAGCGGATGGCCGCGCCTCGATACGCTCGGTCTCGGAGCGCGTCCACGTCTCGCGCGCCAACGCCTACGCGCGGATCAACCGGCTCATCGAGGACGGTGTGATCCGCGGCTTCGGAGCCCGGGTGAACCATGAGCGCGCCGGTCAGGGGACCTCGGCGTACATCACCCTGAAAATCGTGCAGAACTCCTGGCGCGCGGTCCGCGAGCGACTGCGCTTGCTCCCGGGCGCCTCCCACATCGCGCTGGTCGGCGGGGACTTCGACGTGCTGCTGCTGGTGCACACGCCCGACAACAGGGCGCTGCGCGAGCTGGTCCTCACCCGGCTCCAGGCGATCCCCGAGGTGCTCAGCACCCGCACGCTGCTGGTGTTCGAGGAGGAGGACCTGGAGCCGGAGGGCTGACCTGGGCCGTCCGGACCGGGAGGGTCGGCCTCAGCGGTCCGGCACGGGCCGGTCCCAGCAGTCCGGCACGGGCCGGCTCAGAGGTCCGGCCTGGGCCGGCTCAGCGGTCCCCGCGCAGCCCGGAGAAGGCCAACCGCACCACGGCGTCGGCGACTTCGCGCTCCCCCATGCCACGCCCGTCCGGCCGGTACCACTCCACGATGGAGTTGATCATTCCGAAGACCAGCCGCGTCGCCAGCCGTACCTCCACGTCCCCGCGCACGTCCCCGTCGGCGGCCGCGGCCTTGAGCAGTCCGGCGACCCGGTGGTCGAACTCGCGGCGCCGCTCCAGCGCCCACCGCTCGGTGCCGGTGTTGCCGCGCACGCGCAGCAGCAGCGTCACATACGGCAGCTCGGCCGTGAGCACCTCGACCATGCGCCGAACGACGTACTCAAGCCGGTCCCCGGTACGCCCCACGCGCGCGTGCTCCTCGTCGAGGATCGCGAAGAGGCCGTCCAGCGCCCGGCTGACGGCGCGGCGCAGCAGCTCCTCCTTGCCCGAGACGTGGTGGTAGATCGACGACTTGGAGATGCCGGCCGCCTTGGAGAGGTGCTCCATGGAGGTGCCGTCGTAGCCGCGCTCGTTGAAGACCTGCACGGCCACGGAGAGCAGGCTCTCCGGCGTGTACGTGTCGCGCTTGGCGGTGGTCATGAGGTGCCCTCCCGCTTGTCGGAGGCGTACGCGTGCCGGTAGAGCGCGAGGGACGGGGCGTAGCGCCCGGAGCGATCGCGCATGTGCAGGTCGTCCAGCAGCTCGTAGGCCCAGCCGCGGCCGAGCCTGCGGCTCCACTCGAAGGGACCCAGGGGGTAGTTGACCCCGAGGCGCATCGCGGTGTCGATGTCCTCCTCGGTGGCCACGCCCTTGGCGACGGCGTCGTGCGCCAGGTCCACGATCCTGGCCACCGTGCGGGCGACGATCATGCCGGGTGCGTCCCCGATGACGCTGACGTCCTTGCCGAGCGCCTGGAAGAGCCCGATGGCCTCGGCAAGGGTCTGCGGGGAGGTGTCCTGGGACGCGGACAGGGCGATGCGGGTCGCCCTGCGGTAGTCGAGCGCCAGGTCGAAGTAGACGACATCGCGGAACTCGACGGAGGTCTGCCCGTCGGCCAGGGCCAGCTGACCGCCGCCGGGCAGCACCAGACGGGTGCCTTCGTCCTCGTCGTCCTCGCGGACGCCGATGCCCGCCTCGCGGATGAGCGCGAGGAGTTCCGCGGCGGGGCCCAGGTCGCCCTCGGCGACCACGTACGCGGGCGGCTGCGCCTTCTCCGCGTTGTGCGGCTCGGGCCGCTCGGCGCCGTTGCCGTAGCCGTACCAGCCCTGCCCGGTCTTGCGGCCGAGCCGGCCCGACTCGACCAGTCTGCGCTGGGCGAGCGAGGGGGTGAAGCGCACGTCCTGGAAGAAGGACTCCCACACCGACCGGGTGACGGACTCGTTGACGTCCTGCCCGATCAGGTCCGTCAGCTCGAACGCCCCCATCCGGAAGCCGCCCGACTCGCGCAGGACCGCGTCGATCGTGGCGGGGTCGGCGACCTGCGCCTCGTAGGCGGCGAACGCCTCCGCGTAGAAGGGTCGCGCGATGCGGTTGACGATGAAACCGGGGGTGTCCGCGCAGGCGACCGGGGTCTTGCCCCAGGCGCGGGCAGTCTCGTACGCGCGCGTGGCCGACGTGACGTCGGTGGCGAACCCGGAGACGACCTCCACGAGCGGCATCAGCGGGGCGGGGTTGAAGAAGTGCAGGCCGACGAACCGGCCCGCGTTGCGCAGGGCGCCGCCGATCGCGGTGACGGACAGCGACGAGGTGTTGGTGGCGAGGAGGCAGTCGTCGCCGACGATGTCCTCCAGCTCCCGCAGCAGCTGCTGCTTCACCTCCAGTCGCTCCAGGACGGCCTCGACGACGAGGGAGCAGTCCGCGAGCTCCGCCAGGCTCTCGGCGGGCACGAGACGGGCGCGGGCCGCGTCCCGCTCGGCTCCGGTGAGCCGGTCCTTCTCGACGAGCCGGTCGAGGCGGGCACCGATCGAGGCGGCCGCCTCGCGGGCACGGCCGGGTAGTGCGTCGTACAGCCGTACGGGGTGGCCCGCGACCAGTGCGACCTGGGCGATGCCCTGGCCCATGGTGCCGGTGCCCACGACGGCCACGGGGCTGCTGAGGTCGAGTGCTGTCATGTTCGCGATCCTCCCGCACGGCGTTGTCCACAGATGCGGCGGACCCCCTTGTCCCGACCGATCGTTCGGTTACTCTAACTCTGTCCGCCCATCCCGTCGCCCCCGTCGCTTCACCACCGCTCCGTACGAGGCGCGTCGCACCGCACCTCCGGATTCAATCCTGCCCAGGTCACGAGCTCAAGGGAGAGCTCACGAGACGAGGAGTTGGTCCCGCATGGCCGTCGAACTCACCGCGCACCATCTGATCGCCCAGCACCGGCCCACCCTCGACAGGGCGCTGGAAGCGATCCGCACACGGGCGTACTGGTCCCCGCACCCCGAGCACCCCAAGGCATACGGGGAGGACGGCAGTCTGGACGCGGCGGCGGGCAAGGCCGCCTTCGACGCCCTCCTGGGCGGCCGTCTCGACCTCGGCCAGCCCGGCACGGACGACTGGACGGGCGGCGAGGTGTCGCCGTACGGGATCGAGTTGGGGATCACCTATCCCCACGCGGACCTCGACGTGCTGCTGCCCGCCATGCGCGCGGGGCAGGGCGCCTGGCGCGACGCGGGCGCGGAGATGCGCGCGGTGGTGTGCCTGGAGATCCTCAAGCGGATCAACGACCGGACGCACGAGTTCGCACACGCCGTCATGCACACCAGCGGCCAGGCCTTCATGATGGCCTTTCAGGCGGGCGGCCCGCACGCGCAGGACCGCGGCCTGGAAGCGGTGGCCTACGCGTACGTGGAGCAGGTCCGCACGCCCGACACCGCGGAGTGGACCAAGCCCCAGGGCAAGCGCGACCCGCTGACGCTCACCAAGACGTTCAAGCCGGTCCCGCGGGGCGTCGCCCTGGTCATCGGCTGCAACACCTTCCCGACGTGGAACGGCTACCCGGGCCTGTTCGCCTCCTTGGCCACCGGCAACGCGGTCCTGGTCAAGCCGCACCCGCGCGCGGTGCTGCCGCTCGCGCTGACCGTGCAGGTGGCCCGCCAGGTGCTCGCCGAAGCCGGCTTCGACCCGAACCTGGTGGCGCTGGCCGCCGAGCGCCCGGGCGAGGGCATCGCCAAGACGCTGGCGGTGCGCCCCGAGATCCGGATCATCGACTACACGGGCTCGACCGCGTTCGGCGACTGGCTGGAGACCCATGCCCGCCAGGCGCAGGTCTACACGGAGAAGGCCGGGGTCAACACGGTCGTCGTGGAGTCGACCGGCAACTACAAGGGAATGCTGTCGAACCTGGCGTTCTCCCTGTCGCTGTACAGCGGCCAGATGTGCACCACCCCGCAGAACCTCCTGATCCCGCGGGACGGCATCGCCACGGACGAGGGCCCCAAGTCGTACGACGAGGTGGTCGCCGACCTCGCGCGGTCGGTCGGCGGGCTCCTGGGCGACGACGCACGCGCGAACGCGCTGCTGGGCGCGATCGTGAACCCGGACGTCAAGGCCCGCCTGGAGGCGGCGGCCGGCCTCGGCGAGGTCGCCCTGGCCTCCCGGGAGGTCGCCAACCCGGACTTCCCCGGGGCGGTCGTGCGCACCCCGGTGATCGTGAAGCTCGACGGCGCGAAGCCGGACGCGGAGGCCGCCTACATGAGCGAGTGCTTCGGCCCGGTCGCCTTCGCCGTCGCGGTCGACTCCGCTCAGGACGCGGTGGAGCTGCTGCGGCGGACCATCAGGGACAAGGGCGCGATGACCGTCGGCGCCTACACCACCTCGGAGGAGGTGGAGCGTGCCGTCGAGGAGGTCTGCCTGGAGGAGTGCGCGCAGCTCTCCCTCAACCTGACGGGCGGGGTGTACGTCAACCAGACGGCGGCCTTCTCCGACTTCCACGGCTCGGGCGGCAACCCGGCGGCCAACGCGGCCCTGTCCGACGGGGCGTTCGTGGCGAACCGCTTCCGGGTGGTGGAGGTGCGCCGGGAGGCGTAGGACGGCTCAGCCGGCTGCGCCCCCGGTGGCGCTCCAGTGGTACAGCGTCATGGCCACACTGGTCGCGAGGTTGTAGCTGGACACCTGGGGGCGCATCGGCAGGGACACCAGGTGGTCGGTGCGGGCGCGGAGGCCGGCGGACAGGCCGGTGCGCTCGGAGCCGAACGCGAGCACGGCGTCGTCCGGCAGCTTCATCCCGCGAAGGTCGTCGCCCTCCGGGTCCAGCGCGAAGAGCGGACCCGGAGGCAGCTCGGGCACGGTCAGCCGCTCCACGGCGGTCGCGAAGTGAAGTCCCGCGCCGCCGCGGACGACCGTGGGATGCCAGGGGTCGAGGGTGCCGGTCGTGACCACCCCGGTCGCGCCGAACCCGGCCGCGAGCCGGATCACCGCCCCCGCGTTGCCGAGGTTGCGCGGGTTGTCGAGGACGACCACGGGAGCCCTGCGCGGCATGCGCCGGAGCGTTTCGAGACCGGTCTCGCGCGAGGGGCGCACGGCGAGGGCGGCGACCCCGGTGGGATGCGGCCGGGGCACGAGAGACCGGTATGTGGCCTCCGGGACCTCCGTCAGCAGTGCCTCCAGGCTGTCGCGTACATCGGGGGCCAGGTCATCGGCGAGGGTGAGCGCGGCCCGCTGGTCGGTGGTGACGGCGACCGGCACCCGGGCGTGGAAGCGCAGGGCGTGCTTGAGCGCGTGGAAGCCGTCGAGCAGGACGCAGCCGCCGGCGAGCCTGTGCCAGGTGCTCAGCGTGCCGGTGGTGCCGCGGGGCGGGTCCGTCATGCGGTGCAGCCTACGTGCGGGACGGGCCCGGCCGCCCGTGCGGCGGCCCTTGCGGAGCCCGTGCACCGCTCACGCCGTCGAACTCACGTGCGTGTGCTCGGTGGCGTCCTCAGGGGGTGGCTGGGGCCCGCGCGGGCGGGGCGGCGCCGGACGGGCACCACGGGGCGTGAGCAGCCGTGCGCGCCCGCGCGCCGCCCATCCGCCCAGCCGCCGCAGGAAGGACGTCGGCAGGAACACGGAGTCGGCGGCGATCATCGCGAGCGAGAAGAACGGAAGCCCGAGGACCACGGCGATCACCGCGTGCTCGGTCATCATGAACGCCAGCAGGACGTTCTTGGCGCGCCGGTTCAGAAGCGTGAAGGGGAACGCCACCTGGGCGGCGACCGTCCCGTACGTCACCAGCAGCACCATCGTGCCGTGCGAGGACAGCAGGTCGGACAGGGCGGGCCAGGGCGAGAAGTAGTCGAGGTGGAGCGGGTAGTAGACGGCCGTGCCGTCCTGCCAGCGCGAGCCCTGGATCTTGTACCAGCCGGCGGTCGAGTAGATGAGACACGCTTCGGCCATCATCACGAGCAGAGCGGCGCTGTGGACGAGGTTCGCGATGACGTCCAGCAGGATGCGGGGCTCCGCGGCAGGAGCGCGCCGGCCGACGTACCACCACAGGCCCTGGACGGCCCACAGTCCCCAGAACACCGCCGTCCAGCCGCCGTCGAGCCGGCCCATGCCCGTCGCCAGGACCAGCGCGAGGCCGAGCGTCCCCCACAGTGCGGGACCCACCCGGTCGGGGCCGGGACGCTCTCCACGCGCGCGTGCCGCACGCTCGCGCCGGGCCCTCCGCTCGTCCAGCGACCACACCCGCCCGCAGCGCGTGAACACCAGGTAGATGGCCATCAGATGGATGACGTTGTCGCCGCCGTCGCCCATGAAGACGCTGCGGTTCTGCAGCGACAGCACGCCCACCATGAACAGCACGGACATCGTGCGGGTGCGCCAGCCGACCAGCAGCAGGGCGCTGGAGAGCACGGCGAGGGCGTAGACCGCCTCGAACCACACCCCGCTCTCGGACCACATCAGGATCGTGAAGGCGTGATTGTCCGCGATGAGCCGCTGGGCCAGATCCCAGCTCCACGGCCCGTCGGGCCCGTACATCTCCCGGCGGTGCGGGAACTCGCGCAGCAGGAACAGCAGCCAGATACCGGCGAAGCCGATGCGGACGACCGCGCTCTGGTACGGGGCGAGGGGAGCCTCGGTGACGCGGGCGATGCCACGCGAGACCGACAGGGCGAACCGGTTCATCAGTCGCTCGCCCCCGTCCGCTCGCCCTCCGGCATGGACCACCAGGGCAGTCTGCGGTACTGGGGCGCGGTGGAGATCTTCTCGTCGCTCCACGCGGGGGGCGGCACGTTGGTGGTGCGGGAGCGGACCTGGACGCGTTCGAGGGTCTCGCCGCGGCCGGCCGGGTGCTCGCGGCCGAGGCGCAGGACGACGACGCGGCGCAGATAGTCCTCGGACAGGGTGCCGCGCAGGCCCACGGGCCGGTTCTCGCCGTCGTGCGAGGCGACGTAGAAGTCCCAGGCGCGGCGCAGTTCGTTCTGGCGGGTGTGGCTGGGCAGCGGATTGCCGTCGATGGCGGCGCCGTCGAGCGCGGACAGGTCGTACCAGCCGGTCGTCCGCTCCCCGCCGTCCCCGGTGCGCACCTCGGCCCGGACCTGGACGTCGATATTCTGCTGCAGCGGGTTGGGGGCGAACAGCTTCCAGTTCTGCTCGAACTCCGGGTATATCCAGTCGTCGACCGCCTCGCCGTGCTTCTTGGTCATGGTGTTGGCGGGCGCGACGTGCAGGAAGACCATCCCGAGGTGCACGCACACGGCGACGGCGACGACCGCGAGCGCCAGCGCGGTGGCGATCCGGTAGCGGAGGGAGAGGGCGGCGATCCCGGTGTCTGGGGCCGTGGTCGGCTCCGCGGCCGCTTCGGGTGGCGCGCCGGAGGCGGGTGGAGGGCCGGACGAGGCCGGACAGCCCTCAGCCGGCCCGCCGGGGTCCCCCGGCCCGGTGGGCTCGTCGGGCGCCGGATCCCCCGGGGCGTCCCGCGTGGTGCCCTCGGGCAGGGAGGAGAGCGGGCCGCCGGAGCGGTCCGGCCGCTCCCGCCGCGGCTCCGGTCCCTCGTCGTACGCGTCCATCCCGCCCCGTCTCCCAGCTTTCCGCGTCCCGATGCCGGCCGATGCGGCCGTGCCGCCTGCCGCCTGCCGCCTGCCGCCGTGCGACGCGGTGCGCCGCCGCTTGCGCCGTGCGACGCCAACCGGGCCCGTGACCGAGCCGTGCGATGCCGTCCGACCTCGTCGGCCCTGGTGCACCCGCAGCTCGCACCGCGGGGCCGCGCGCACCGCATCACCCGTTCGCAGCACATCGCGTTCGCACGGAACGGTACTCAGACCCATGCGCCCCGCACAGCCCATTGCCCGCACAACCCGGCCGGCACCGCCGCCGGCACGCGGTCGGCACCGCGGTCCGCACCGCGGTCGCGACGACCGTCGGCAACGGCTCGGAGGTTGTCCACAGCGGTTGACACCCTACGGCGCCTCGTCTCACCATTGAACCGACACGGACCGAACGATCGGTCGGGAGACGGCGAGAGATCAAGGGGGCCGTATGGCGACGGCAGCGGCACAGCGGACGGCGCGCGCGGACGGCACGGCAGAGGCGGACGCGGCGGCGCACGAGGCCCTCTTCGACGCGGCCATCGCCGCCGACGAGCGCATCGAGCCCCGCGACTGGATGCCCGACGCCTACCGCACCACCCTGATCCGGCAGATCGCCCAGCATGCGCACTCCGAGATCATCGGCATGCAGCCGGAGGCCAACTGGATCACGCGCGCGCCCTCGCTGCGCCGCAAGGCGATCCTGATGGCCAAGATCCAGGACGAGGCGGGCCACGGGCTGTATCTGTACAGCGCGGCCGAGACACTCGGCACCAGCCGCGACGAGCTGCTCGACAAACTGCACGCGGGCCGCCAGAAGTACTCATCGATCTTCAACTACCCCACCCTGACCTGGGCGGACGTCGGCGCGATCGGCTGGCTGGTGGACGGCGCCGCGATCACCAACCAGGTACCCCTTTGCCGCTGCTCCTACGGCCCGTATGGGCGCGCGATGGTACGCATCTGCAAGGAGGAGTCCTTCCACCAGCGCCAGGGGTACGAGCTGCTGATGGCCCTCAGCCAGGGCACGCCCGAGCAGCACGCCATGGCGCAGGACGCGGTCGACCGCTGGTGGTGGCCGTCCCTGATGATGTTCGGCCCGCCCGACGACGAGTCGGCGCACTCCGCGCAGTCGATGGCCTGGAAGATCAAGCGGCATTCGAACGACGAGCTGCGCCAGCGCTTCGTGGACGCCAGCGTCCCCCAGGCGGAGTCGCTCGGCCTGACGCTCCCCGACCCCGAACTCAGGTGGAACGAGGAGCGGGGGCACTACGACTTCGGCCCGATCGACTGGACGGAGTTCTGGGAGGTCGTCAAGGGGAACGGCCCCTGCAACGAGCAGCGGATGACCCAGCGCAGGCGGGCACACGACGAAGGCGCGTGGGTACGGGAGGCTGCCGCGGCCTACGCGGCGAAGCACAAGGGCGCCACGGGCGCGGCCGACGGGCCTGCGCGCGCGGCCGGTGGACCGTCGGCACAGCAGGCCGGCGAGAGCGGAAAGGCGTGAGGATGACGACCGAAGAGTGGCCGCTGTGGGAGGTCTTCGTGCGCTCGCGCCGTGGGCTCTCGCACACGCATGCGGGCAGCCTGCATGCCCCGGACGCCGAGTTGGCCCTGCGCAACGCGCGCGATCTGTACACCCGGCGCGGCGAGGGCGTCTCGATCTGGGTCGTGCCGTCCGCCGCGATCACCGCGTCCTCGCCGGACGAGAAGGACCCGTTCTTCGAACCGGCCGCCGACAAGCCGTACCGGCACCCGACGTTCTACGACATCCCGGAGGGGGTGAAGCACCTGTGACCGTCACCGTGCACACCGCGGCCGCCCTGGCCCTCGGCGACGACGCCCTGGTGCTCTCGCACCGCCTGGGGGAGTGGGCGGGCCACGCGCCAGCGCTCGAGGAGGAGGTCGCCCTCGCCAACATCGCCCTGGACCTGCTGGGTCAGGCCCGGGTGCTGCTGTCCATGGCCGGCGACGAGGACGAGCTGGCGTACCTCCGCGAGGAGCGCGCCTTCCGCAACCTCCAGCTGGTGGAGCAGCCGAACGGCGACTTCGCCCACACGATCGCCCGCCAGTTGTACTTCTCCACCTACCAGCGGCTGCTGTACACCCACCTCGCCGCCGGGCAGAGCGAGTTCGCCGGTCTCGCGTCGAAGGCGGTCAAGGAGGTCGTCTACCACCAGGACCACGCCGAGCAGTGGACGCTGCGGCTCGGCGACGGCACGGACGTCAGCCACGAGCGGATGCAGCACGCGTGCGAGGCGCTGTGGCGGTTCACGGGCGAGATGTTCGAGCCGATCGAAGGCGTCGACGTCGACTGGGCCGGACTGCGGGCCGCCTGGCTCGACTCGCTGGGCGACATCATGCGCCGGGCCACCCTGGAGCTCCCCCGGGGCCCGCAGTCCGGTGCGTGGACCGCAGGCGCCGGGCGGCAGGGACTGCACACCGAGCCCTTCGGGCGGATGCTCGCCGAGATGCAGCATCTGCACCGCAGCCACCCGGGAGCGTCATGGTGACGGCCACGACCCTGGAGGAGGAGCTGCGCCGGCTCGCCGGCTCCGTCCCCGACCCCGAGATTCCGGCCCTCACGCTGGAGGACCTGGGCGTCGTGCGGGCGGTCCACGCGCGCGGCACGGAGTCGGTGGAGGTCGAGCTGACCCCGACGTACACGGGCTGCCCGGCGGTCGAGGCCATGTCCCTGGACATAGAGCGGGTCCTGCACGAGCACGGTGTACGGGACGTCGTCGTGCGCAAGGTGCTCACCCCCGCCTGGTCGACGGACGACATCACCGACGAAGGGCGCCGCAAACTGAAGGAGTTCGGGATAGCGCCGCCCCGCGTGCGGGGCCGGCAGGCGTCCGGGCCGGTGAAGGTGGGGCTCGGTCCGACCCGCACGGTCGCCGGCTCCCCCGAGACCGACGGACCCGTGCGCTGCCCGCACTGCGGTTCCGCCGAGACCGAGTTGCTGAGCCGTTTCTCCTCCACCGCGTGCAAGGCGCTGCGCCGCTGTCTGGACTGCCGCGAACCGTTCGACCACTTCAAGGAGTTGTGATGGCCCGCTTCCACCCGCTCCCGGTGGCCGCGGTCGAGCGGCTCACCGACGACTCCGTGGCCCTGACCTTCGCCGTGCCGCCCGCACTGCGCGAGGAGTACCGCTACGCACCCGGTCAGCACCTCGCCCTGCGCCGCATCGCCGACGGCACGGAGATACGGCGCACCTACTCGATCTGTTCCCCGGCCCCCGCACCGGAGGAGGAAGGCCCGCGCACGCTGCGCGTCGGCGTGCGGCTGGTCGAGGGCGGGTCGTTCTCCACCTACGCGCTCAAGGAGGTCGCCGTCGGCGACGAGCTGGAGGTGATGACGCCTGCGGGACGGTTCACGCTGGAGCCCGCGCCCGGACTGTACGCGGCGGTGGTCGGCGGCAGCGGCATCACCCCCGTGCTGTCGATCGTCGCCACACTGCTCGACCGGGAACCGTCGGCGCGGTTCTGCCTCATACGCAGCGACCGCACCTCCGCCTCGACGATGTTCCTGGAGGAGGTGGCCGATCTCAAGGACCGTTTCCCCGAGCGGTTCCAGCTGGTCACGGCGCTCTCCCGGGAGGAACAGCAGGCCGGGCTGCCCTCCGGACGGCTCGACCGGGAGCGGCTGGCGCAGCTGCTGCCGGCGCTGCTGCCGGTGGAGAAGGTCACGGGCTGGTTCCTGTGCGGGCCGTACGGGCTGGTGCAGTCGGCGGAGCGGGCGCTGCGCGGACTAGGGGTGCCGCGCACACGGGTCCATGAGGAGATCTTCCACGTCGACGACGGAACGGTGGCCGCGCCGTCCGTACCGGCGCCCGCGCACAGCACGGTGACCGCGCGGCTCGACGGGCGCGGGGGGACGTGGCCGGTCCAGGACGGTGAGTCCCTGCTGGAGACCGTGCTGCGCAACCGGCCCGACGCGCCCTACGCCTGCAAGGGAGGGGTGTGCGGGACATGCCGGGCCTTCCTGGTCTCGGGCGAGGTGCGGATGGACCGCAACTTCGCACTGGAACCGGAGGAGACGGACGCGGGATACGTCCTCGCGTGCCAGTCGCACCCGGTCACGGAGGCGGTGGAGCTGGACTTCGACCGGTGAGCGGTGGACTCGGCCGGCGGTTTCCTCCCGAGGGCCGCCGGCCGGGCGTTCCCTTCTTGTAGAACCTGTTCTATCTTGACGCTCCGTCAGATCATCGGATCCCGCCAGGAGGACAGGCCGTGGACTTCACCTTCAGTGAGGAGCAGCAGGCGGCGGTCGAGGCGGCGAAGGCCGTGTTCGCCGGGGTCGCGCCGGACGGAGTGCCCAGTCCCGCGCTGACCACGGGCGCCGTCGCCGACGATTTCGACCGATCGCTCTGGGCGCGGCTCGCGGACGCGGACCTGCTGAGTCTGCTGCTGGACCCCGGGCACGGTGGAGCGGGGCTGGACGCCGTCGCCCTCTGCCTGGTGCTGCGGGAGTCCGCCAAGGCGCTGGCCCGGGTGCCGTTGCTGGAGAACACGGCGGCGGCTGTCGCCGTGCAGACCTACGGGACAGCGGAGTTGAAGGAGGAGGTGCTCGCTCGGGCGGGCAGCGGGGACCTGGCGCTCACGGTGGCCGCGCACGGCCGGACCGGGCACGACCCCGCCGAACTCGCGGTGGTCGCGCGGCGGGACGCCGACGGCACCTGGGTCCTGGACGGCATGCAGACGGCGGTTCCGTGGGCGTACAACGCCGATGCCGTCCTCGTACCGGCACACACCGAGGACTCGGGCCGCGCGGTGCTCGCGCTGGTGCCACGGGTGCACGAAGGGGTCGTCCTGGCCGAGCAGATCTCCACCACGGGAGAGCGTCTCGCGGAACTCCGGCTGGAGTCGGCGCGGATCGCGGGCCGGTATGTACTCGACGCCGACGGGGCATGGGAGTCGCTGCGCCTGCTGCTTGCCACCGGGACGTGCGCGCTCGCCCTCGGCCTGGGGGACGGCGTGCTGAGGATGACGAGCGAGTACACCGGCAAGCGGGAGCAGTTCGGGTATCCGATCGCGACGTTCCAGGCGGTCGCCGTGCAGACCGCCGACCGGTACATCGACCTGCGCGCCATGGAGGCCACGCTCTGGCAGGCCGCGTGGCGGATCAGCTCCGGGGCGGCGGGTGCGCTGCCTGCGGCCGGAGACGTGGCCGTGGCGAAGATCTGGGCGTCGGAGGGAGTACGGCGGGTGGTGCAGACCGCTCAGCATCTGCACGGGGGCTTCGGCGCCGACACCGATTGTCCCCTGCACCGGTACCACGCCTGGGCCAAGCATCTCGAACTGTCGCTCGGCCCGGCGCCGGCACACGAGGAGGCCCTGGGAGACCTGCTGGCGTCGCATCCGCTGGGATGATCGGGGAGACTCCCCCCGGGCCCGGTCCAGGCCCGGCCCACGCCCGGTCCGGGCCTGGGACTACAGCACGACGCCGAGCTCGCCCTCGGCGTCCACGACGGGGCGGCCCTCGGCGGCCCAGAGCTGCATGCCACCATCGACGTTCACCGCGTCGACGCCCTGCTGGGCCAGGTACACCGCGGCCTGGGCGGAACGGGCACCGGAGCGGCAGATGACATGGACCCGCCCATCCTGCGGCGCCGCCTCCATGACCTCGCCGTATCGCGCCACGAACTCGCTGAGGGAAAGGTGCAGGGCCCCCTCGGCGTGACCCGCCTGCCACTCCTCGTCCTCACGGACGTCCAGCAGGAAGGCGTCGTCCTCGAGGTCTGCGACCTCGACCGTGGGCACACCGGCTCCGGAATGCATGGTGCGACGCTACCCGACAGGACCGCGGGGCGCGCCGCGGCCGGATCAGCCGTGCAGCGCCCGCAGCTCGGCTTCCTTCGCCGTGACCTGGGCCAGCAGTTGTTCCGCGATCTCGTCGAGGAGGCCGTCGGGGTCGTCGGGGGCGAGCCGGAGCATCGAGCCGATCGCGCTCTCCTCCAGCTCACGGGCCACGAGCGTGAGCATTTCCTTGCGCTGTGCGAGCCATTCGAGGCGGGCGTACAGCTCCTCGCCGGGGCTCGGCCTGCGCTCCGCGGGCACGGGCCCTGCGGCCCACTCGGCGGAGAGTTCGCGCAGCAGGGCCTCGTCGCCACGGGCGTACGCGGCGTTGACCCGGGTGATGAACTCGTCGCGCCGCTTGCGTTCCTCCTCGTCCTGAGCGAGGTCGGGATGGGCCTTGCGGGCGAGCTCGCGGTAGAGCTTGCGGGCCTCCTCGCTGGGACGGACGCGCGGCGGGGTCCGCACGGGCTGGTCCGTCAGCATGGCCTGGGCCTCCGGGAACAGTCCGTCGGAGTCCATCCAGCCGTGGAACAGCTCCTCGACGCCCGGCATCGGCATGACCCGGGCGCGTGCCTCGTGGGCGCGGCGTATGTCCTCGGGGTCACCGGAGAGGGCGGCCCGTGCCTCGGCGATCTCCGCCTCCAACTCGTCGAGGCGGGTGTACATCGGCCCCAGCTTCTGGTGGTGCAGCCGCGAGAAGTTCTCGATCTCGATGCGGAAGGTCTCCACGGCTATCTCGTACTCGATCAACGCCTGCTCGGCGGCCCGCACGGCCCGCTCGAGCCGATCCTCGGGCCGCCCCCCGGCCGCGGCAGCGTCCGCGCCGGTGCCGGCGGCACCTCCGGCCCCGGTGCCCGCGGTCTCCGCGGCTCCGGTGCCGTCGGCCCCACCGGGCGTGGTGCCCGCGGGTTCATCGGCTCCGGTGCTCTCGGCGACCGGCTCCTCGGCAGCGGACACGGACTCGCTCTGCTCGGCTTCGGGCGTCGTCACCGGACCAGCCTAAGACACGCGGCGGGGCCGCTCCCGCCCCGCCTGTGCCCCGCCCCGGCGACGCAGGGGCGCCCTCCGCCCTCTTCCTCCCTCAGACTCCCATCTCCGCGGCGATCCGCCCGCTCCGCACCGCGGCCACCAGCTCCGCATGGTCCGCCTCCGTGCGGTCCGCGTAGGACACGGCGAACGCGGCGAACGCCTCGTCCAGTTCCTCGTTCTTGCCGCAGTAGCCGGAGATCAGTCGCGGGTCGGCACTGTGGGCGTGGGCGCGGGCCAGCAGCGCTCCGGTCATGCGGGCGTAGTCGTCGATCTGGTCGGCGGCCAGCGCCGCGGGGTCGACGCTGCCCTTGCGGTTGCGGAACTGCCGTACCTGGTAAGGGTGTCCGTCGACCGATGTCCAGCCGAGCAGGATGTCACTGACCACCTGCATGCGCTTCTGGCCGAGGACGACCCGGCGGCCCTCGTGCTCCACCTTCGGCACCGGGTGACCCAGCGTGGCCAGATGCGGGAGCAGCACGGACGGGCGGGCCTCCTTGACCTGGAGGATCAGCGGCTCGCCACGGTGGTCGAGGAGCAGCACCACGTAGGAGCGCGTGCCGACGCTGCCCGTGCCGACCACCCGGAACGCCACGTCGTGCACGGCGTACCGGGCCAGGAGCGGGAGGCGGTCCTCCGACAGCGTCGTCAGATACTCCTCCAGCGACGCCGCGACCGCCGCCGCCTCAGCGTCCGGTATGCGGCGCAGCACCGGCGGCGCGTCCACGAAGCGGCGGCCGCCGTCCCCGAACGGCTCCGTCGACTTCGCCGCGAACCGCCCGCTCGTGTTGGCCCGCGCCTTCTCGGAGACCCGCTCCAGGGTGCCGAGCAGATCGTGGGCGTCCGTGTGGGAGACCAGTTCCTCGTCCGCGATCGCGTTCCACGCGTCCAGGGCCGGGAGCCTGGCCAGCAGGCGCATGGTGCGCCGGTACGCACCCACACTGTCCTGCGCCGCGGCCCGGCAGGTGTCCTCGTCGGCCCCGGCCTCGCGGCCGGCGAGCACCAGGGACGCGACGAGGCGTTTCAGGTCCCACTCCCAGGGGCCGTGCACCGTTTCGTCGAAGTCGTTCAGGTCGATGACCAGGCGGCCGCGCGCGTCGCCGTAGAGGCCGAAGTTCGCGGCGTGCGCGTCGCCGCAGAGCTGGGCCCCTATGCCCGTCGTCGGGGTGCGCACCAGGTCGTGGGCCATGAGGCCCGCCGAGCCGCGCAGGAACGCGAAGGGCGTGGCCGCCATCCTGCCGACGCGTATCGGCGTGAGCTCGGGAATCCGGCCGCGGTTGGACTCCTCGACCGCGGCGACCGCGTCCGGGCGGTCGGCGTCCACGACGACCTCGGCGTGCTCCCGGCGCCGCACCCGGGCACGGAGCGCCTTGCCCTCTTCCTTGGGCGAGCCGTGCGCGGGCCACCGCGCGAAGCCCCGCACCTCGGAGATCCTGGCCGCCTGCCGCGGCATCGCCGCCCCGGCCCCTGCACCGGCCTCGGTCATACCGACCGCCTCCCCCGCTGTCCCGTAGCCGTACGAACATCAACCGCGGATGACCGTACAGCCGGCGGCAGGGGAGACGTCAGACCCTGTGGACAACTCCACGGCTGTGGAAAACCCGGTCACCCGCGCCAGACCGGGTACGGCCGACGGCGATCGGCGCCGGC
>NZ_JBHUDX010000102.1:0-14682 GCF_042678285.1 Streptomyces caeni | reverse complement strand
CGGCCGCCGCGCCGGTCCGTGACGGCCCCCGGTACCCGGCGAGCCCCCAGGAGTTGCCCCCCGGGGAACCGGCCCGCGGCGGCCGTCCACCACTGTCCACGTCCCCGCCCCGCGCGCCCTCCGCGTCCGCCGGCCGCACCGGGGCTGCGGAAGCCGCCCCGGCCGGTCCCGCCTCCCCGGAGGCCACGGTGGTGCTGCGGGCCCCGGTACCGCCGCGGCCCTTGGTGCCGGGCGCCGCCCCGGCCTCCCCGAGCGCGGCACGCGCCTGGGAGATCCTTATGGCCTCCATCGTCCGGTCGTGGCGCATCTCCGAGCGGCTCCACGCGCGCTCGGCCAACTCCCACAGGGTCGTCAGATGGACGGGATCGGTGCCGGTCACCTCGGCGAGGGCGACGATCGCACCCTTCGGCGCGAGCAGCCGGCCGTTGAGGTAACGCTCCCAGGACGTCTTGCTGTAGCCCGTGCGGTCTGCCACGGCGGAGACGCTCAGCCCGCCGCGGTCCACGAGTTGCCGCAGCCGGACCATGAACTCCTTGATCTGCGGGTCGAGTTCATCGGGCAAGGCCTTCCAGCGAGGCATTGCTTCCCCCTCTTTCCCCCCGGTATGTGCCGGCGTTCCCCCCGTGCGCGACACCCGCCGCCGAGTCCCCGTTCTGAATTACCCACCGGGATGCACCCGGCCAGGATGTCAGCTCCCCGGATGCGGGCGCACGGGAGCACTCGGGCGAGACCGCGCGCCGTCGCGCGCCCGCCGGTCCGCGGTCCGGCCTCCCACACGGTAGCCCCGGCATGCCAGGGGTCCGGCGGACATTCGCCAACTTGTCAACATATCGACACAGTGGAGACGCAGCGGCGACCTCGGCAGACACAGGGGGATCAGATCACCCGAGCGTGACGGTACCGACGAGGGCCACGGCGAGCAGCGTCACCAGCGCGAGGAGCGCGACGAGAAGGAGGCGGCGCCCGGCGGGCCGCGTCTCACGCCTCTCCTCCAGCCGGTCCCACCACGGGACCGTCGGATCGTCTTCGTACTCCCCCGGCACCGGACCGGCTCCCGGAGCCTGCGCCGGCGCGGCGGCCCTGGGGGGCGCCGCGGCGGGAGCCGGGAGCCGGTCCGGCGCCGGTACCTGTGCGGGGGCCGGCTCTTGCGGGCGGGACCAGGCGCCCACGGCCAACTCCCAGCGCACGGCGAAGCGTTCCGCCTCGGCACCTGGGAGCCCCGCGACCCGGCACAGCGCGGCGACCGCCTGACGGGGCGGCGGCTGGGTGGCGTTGAGGTAGCGCTGCCAGGAGGACTTGCTGTACGCGGTGCGCGCGCCGAGGGCGACCAGGCTGAGACCGGTGCGGTCCTTCAGGAGCCGCAGCTGCTCCACGAAGTGCCGTACCTCCGACGGCAGTTCGTCCGGCAGCGGCTGCCAGGCGCCCATCCCTCACCCCTCCGCGTTGCCCGGTACCAGAGCCTTGTCCGTTCGATTGACGACGTCAGGGCCTGCATCGGTTCCGTTGCGGGGCGCGGACAGCGTAGCGGAACGGTCACTTCCGTGCCACAGCGGTCCCCCAGGTGTTGAACGGCTCCCGCCTGTGGATCAGGGTGTTTCCCGGGCGGCCGGGCCGCCCCTGGCGCCCGGCCTCCCACGGGGGAGAGGCCGGGCGCCGCCGCGTGTCCGGGCCGCCGCGACGACGGGCGGGCCGTCCTTCCGGGGGAAGGACGGCCCGCCGCCTTGTACGCCGCAAACGCTCCGTCAGGTGCGGATCGTGAAGTGCAGCGTGTCGTCCAGGAACGGTATCTCCAGCCACGGATCGGGCTGGACCATCATCGCGAGCAGCACGATGGCGCCGCCCAGGACGCCGTAGGTGACCATGTCGGTGAAGCGGGAGCGCACCGCGAGCATGCCCACGTCGGGCAGCATCCAGCGCATCACGGCGCCGCCCAGCAGCGCCGCCCCGATCAGGATCGTGCCGAAGCGGAACGCGTCCAGCGCCGTCACCAGCAGCCCGAGGCCGACGGCGGACAGCACGGCGAGGATCGGCCACTGCCGGGCCGGCGCGGGCGCGTCGCGCGGCGCGGCCCGGCCGCCGCCCTCGGGCCGCGCGGTGTCGCGCGTGATCCTCGGAAAGCGCCGCGTCGCACGCCGCGGCGTCCCCTCGGCGTCGGGAGCGCTGACGGCGTCCCGCACCAGGGGATCGCCGCCGGTGTCCTCCCGCCGGGCGGCGGCCCGATCCCGGGTGCCCTCGGTCCTGTCCTCAGCCGACACTGCGCTCCGCCGCCTCGACCACGTTGACGAGCAGCTGGGCCCGGGTCATCGGGCCCACGCCGCCCGGGTTCGGGGAGAGCCAGCCCGCCACCTCCGCGACGTCCGGGTGGACGTCACCCACGATCTTGCCCTCAGCGTTGCGCGACACGCCGACGTCGAGGACGGCGGCGCCCGGCTTCACGTCCTCGGCCCTGATCAGGTGCGCGGAACCCGCCGCGGCGATGATGATGTCGGCCCGCCTCAGGTGCGCCGAGAGGTCCCGGGTGCCGGTGTGGCACTGGGTGACCGTGGCGTTCTCGCTGCGCCGGGTCAACAGCAGCGGCATCGGGCGGCCGATGGTCACGCCGCGGCCGACGACCACGACCTCGGCGCCCTTGGTCTCCACGCCGTAGCGGCGCAGGAGGGTGAGCACGCCGTTCGGGGTGCAGGGCAGCGGCGCCGGCTCGTTCAGCACCAGGCGGCCGAGGTTCATCGGGTGCAGGCCGTCGGCGTCCTTGTCCGGGTCCATCAGCTCCAGGATCCGGTTCTCGTCGATGCCCTTGGGCAGCGGCAGCTGCACGATGTAGCCGGTGCAGGCCGGGTCCTCGTTCAGCTCGCGGACGACCGCCTCGATCTCCTCCTGCGTGGCCGTCGCGGGCAGTTGGCGCTGGATCGACGCGATGCCGACCTCGGCGCAGTCGCGGTGCTTGCCGGCGACGTACTTCCGGCTGCCGGGGTCGTCCCCGACCAGAATCGTGCCGAGGCCGGGCGTGACGCCCCTCTCCTTCAGCGCCGCCACGCGGACGGTCAGATCGGACTTGATCGCGGCTGCGGTGGCCTTGCCATCGAGAATCTGGGCGGTCATGGCCCCCATCCTCCCGGATGACCCGCCCCGGGTTCCAATCCGGGCACCGTCCGAAGGTCCGCGTCCGTTTCAACCCATGATCACCGATGTTGCACTTGCACAACACATCGGGAATGCGGCTGGACAACACTGCAGGACCTTTACCACGATGAACTGCACAGTGCCGCGGGCAGTGCCGGGGGGACGGACCGCATCTGTAGTACTTCCTCCGTACGGTGCCACGCGTCGTCCCCGCACCTGAACAGACGGAGGAACGATCGCCATGAGTTTCGGCGACCCCAACAACCCTTACGGCGCCCCGCAGGGCCAGCCCGGCTATGGCTACCCCCAGGGTCAGCAGCCCGGTCACGGCTACCCCTCGGCCCCGCCGCTCCAGCAGCCGTACGGCGGCTATCCGGCCGGCCCGGTGGAGATGCCGGGCACCGTGAAGGCGGCCCGTGTGATGCTGTTCGTCCTGGGCGGCTTCCAGGCCCTGAGCGGCGTCCTGATGATGGCGGCCAGCGCCTGGTTCGCCAAGAAGTTCGAGGACGCCGTCTCCTCCGACAGCAGTGTCTCGTCCGAGGACGCGAGCAGGGTCGCCGACATCGGCGCCGGAGTCATGATCGTCCTCGGCGTGATCGTGCTGGCCTTCGCCTTCTGGGCGATCTTCACCGCGGTGAAGTTCTCCCGCGGGGCTGGCGGCGTGCGCGTCTCCGCGATCGTGTACGCGTCACTGGTCGTCCTGTTCAGCCTCCTGAGCCTGGTGGGCGCCAACGTCTTCGCCCTGATCAGCCTGGTCCTCGGCATCCTGATCATCGTCTTCTGCGCCAACAGGAACGGCGGCGCGTGGTTCAACCGCCCCCGCTACTGACCACGAGGCACCCGTCGCACCCCAGGCCGTGTCCCGCCCTGTCCCGGCGGGACACGGCCTTGTCGCGTCCGCCCGCTGCTCCGAGGGGCCCGGGAGCACCCGGGAGCGGCGTCCTGGCACCGGCGAACGGCACATGCCATCCGCACTGTGATCCGGCGTCTCGGGGAGGGCGCACCGGTAACCCTCCGGCTGATCCGCGCGCAGGACGGCTTGACGCGCCTGGAGCTCACCGGCCCACGACCCGCGCTCCTGGCTCGTCCTGCGCCACCCCGCCGTGGATGACGAGACCGGCCGCGGCCTGCTGCTGCTCGATGCGATCGCGGGGCGCTGGGGTGTGGAGCAGGCGGCGGGCGGCAAGACCGTCTGGGCGAACTCCCCTCCGGCACGTGAACGCCGGCACATGAGCATCCAGTGGGTCGACGCCTCAGTCGGGCTCGGTGTCCCAGTGGAAGGATGCAAGGCCGACCGGTTCCCCGTCCGCGCCGGTCTCATCGGGCACGTGGTCGTCGCCGATGCGCCGACGGAGCAGGTGTCCGAGGGCGGTCATTCCGCCGAGCAGCAGTCCGGTCAGGGAGACGATGCCGATGAACAGCCCGGCGATGGCCAGGAGGCCGTACCCGGCCAAGGCCGCCACGATGTCCAGGACGTTCATGCATCCGCACGCCAGCATGCCGTGACACTGCCCGCCGGCGGCGCTGCCGTGACGGCCCGTTCCCGAACGGTGCCCTGCCGGTACCCGTATCGCAACGCACGCGATGCCGGGCCCGTCGGTCGTCGGCCGACGGACCCGGCATCACACGGCACGGCGCGATCGGCGAGGCTCAGTGGAAGAAGTGGCGCGTGCCCGTGAAGTACATGGTCAGGCCCGCCTTCCGCACGGCCTCCACGACCTGCTCGTCACGGATCGAACCGCCGGGCTGGACGATGGCCCTGACGCCCGCGGCGATCAGGATCTCCGGCCCGTCCGGGAACGGGAAGAAGGCGTCCGAGGCCGCGTACGCGCCGCGCGCCCGCTCCTCGCCCGCCCGCTCGACGGCCAGCCTGCAGGAGTCGACGCGGTTGACCTGGCCCATGCCGACGCCCACCGACGCGCCGTCCTTGGCGAGCAGGATGGCGTTGGACTTGACGGCGCGGCACGCCTTCCAGGCGAAGGCGAGCTCCCGCAGCTCGTCGGCGCCGAGCGCCTCGCCGGCGGCCAGGCTCCAGTGGGCGGGGTCGTCGCCGTCGGCCTGCAGCCGGTCGGTGACCTGGAGCAGCGCACCGCCGTCGATCTGCTTGGTCTCGGCGGGGTTGTCCGGGCCGGCCGGGGCCTTCAGCACCCGGATGTTCTTCTTCTTGGTGAGGGCCTCGAGCGCGCCCTCCTCGTAGTCCGGCGCGACGATGACCTCGGTGAAGATCTCGGCGACCTGCTCGGCCATCTCCCGGCTCACCGGCCGGTTGACGGCGATGACGCCGCCGTAGGCGGAGACCGGGTCGCAGGCGTGCGCCTTGCGGTGCGCCTCGGCGACGTCCGCGCCGATCGCGATGCCGCACGGGTTGGCGTGCTTGATGATCGCGACACAGGGCTCGTCGTGGTCGTACGCGGCACGGCGCGCGGCGTCCGTGTCCGTGTAGTTGTTGTACGACATCTCCTTGCCGTGCAGCTGCTCGGCCTCGGCGAGGCCGCCGCTGCCGTCGGTATAGAGGGCGGCGGCCTGGTGCGGGTTCTCGCCGTAGCGCAGGGTGCTCTTGCGCTCATAGGTGGCGCCCAGGAAGTCGGGGAAGACCGAGTCGTCGACGGGCGCGTACGCGGAGGCGAACCAGGAGGCGACGGCGACGTCGTAGGCGGCGGTGTGCCGGAACGCCTCGGCCGCGAGCCGCTTGCGGGCGGTGAGGTCGAAGCCGCCGTCGCGGACCGCGGCGAGGACGTCGGCGTACCGGTCGGGGCTGGTGACCACGGCCACGGACGGGTGGTTCTTGGCGGCGGCGCGCACCATCGAGGGCCCGCCGATGTCGATCTGCTCGACGCACTCGTCGGGGGAGGCGCCGGAGGCGACGGTCTCACGGAAGGGGTAGAGGTTGACGACGACCAGGTCGAACGGCTCGACCCCGAGGCCGACGAGCTGCTGCCGGTGGCTGTCGAGGCGCAGGTCGGCGAGGATGCCCGCGTGGACCTTGGGGTGCAGGGTCTTGACGCGGCCGTCCAGGCACTCGGGGAAGCCGGTCAGCTCCTCGACCTTGGCGACGGGGACGCCCGCGGCGGCGATCCTCGACGCGGTGGAGCCGGTGGAGACGAGCTCGACACCGGCCTCGTGCAGTCCACGGGCGAGCTCTTCGAGCCCGGTCTTGTCGTAGACGCTGACGAGCGCGCGCCGGATGGGCCGCTTGGTGCTCTCGGCGGTCACTGGATAACTACCTTTCGTCCCTCAATGCGATAGCCGTTGCGGGCGAGCCGCCCCACGACCTCGACGAGCAGCCTTCGCTCGACTTCCTTGATGCGCTCGTGCAGCGCACTCTCGTCGTCCTCGTCCCGGACCTCCACCACGCCCTGCGCGATGATCGGTCCGGTGTCGACGCCGTCGTCGACGAAGTGGACGGTGCACCCGGTGACCCTCGCGCCGTACGCGAGCGCGTCCCGCACGCCGTGGGCTCCGGGAAAGCTGGGCAGGAGGGCGGGGTGGGTGTTGATGAACCGCCCACCGAACCGCGCGAGGAACTCCTTGCCGACGATCTTCATGAACCCGGCGGAGACGACCAGGTCGGGCTCGTACGCGGCGACGGCCTCGGTGAGGGCCGCGTCCCACTCCTCCCGGCTGCCGTGGTCCTTGACCCGGCACACGAAGGAGGGCAGCCCGGCGCGCTCGGCGCGGGCAAGACCCTCGATCCCGTCGCGGTCGGCGCCGACGGCGACGACCGCGGCCCCGTAGGCGGCGGCTCCCCGCTCGGCGATGGCGTCGAGGAGGGCCTGCAGATTGGTGCCGGACCCGGAGACCAGGACGACCAGGCGCTTGGCCGGGGACTCAGTGACGGTCTCGGCCACGGACTCGGCCACGGCGGGTCCCTTTCTCGGGGGTGTGTTCGTGGGGGCGCTCGGACGAGCGTTTGTATGGTCGTACGAATGCTTCGCGCCCCGGGATACGGGGAAGTCTACGAAACGGACGACCGTCGGCAACGATACCGGCACACCGGATGGCCCCCGCGGGACGGGGGCGTGGCCGGAAGGTAGCGTCTGGGAAGGAACCACCCGGGGAAAGCGCTTCGACGCGGGGAACGCCGTGCCTGCGCAGGACGTTGACCAGACGGGGCGCGTGCCCGGGGCGCACCCGCCCCGCGGCGAGTCCGTGGACGAGCCGCCCGCCAGAACCACCAAGGGGAAGACGCACACCTGATGCCGGACCGCAGTCTCCGACTCCCTCCGCTGCTGCTGCGCGAGCGGCGCCCTCAGCCCGTGCCGCCGCGAAAGAGCGAGAAGTCACCCGAGAGCCGGGGTGACTCCGCGAGCGGCGGCTCCGCGGGGGGCGAGCGGAACCCCGAGGCGCCCGCGGACGACAACCCCTTCGCACCGCCGCCCGAGGACGCGCCGGACCGGCCGTGGCAGCCGCGGCACCCGGCGCCCGGTCAGGGGCAGGACGACTCCGGCGAGGGCGGGCACTCCGCTTGGGGCAGCCAGTGGAGCGACCGGCAGCCGGGCCCCGCGACGGGCGGCCGCTTCGGTGAGCGTCCCGGCAGCCCCGGCGGGCAGGAGCGACAGGGCGGCGGGCCCGAGGGGTCCGGCGGGCCCGAGGGGTCCGGCGGCCCCGGCACCGGCCTGCGCTGGGACCCCACGGACCCGAGCCAGCGCCGCGCACGGTATGCGCTGCTGGCCGGCATGTGGGCCTTCTTCTTCGCCCTCTTCAGCTGGCCGTACGTGGCCCTGCTGCTGGGCTCGCTGGCGCTGTACTGGGGGACGAGCGCGCTCCGGGCCAAGCCGCGCACCCCCGACCCGGACACCCCGGTGGCCACGGCCCGCCCGCAGACGACGGCAGCGATCAGCGGCCTGGTCACGGCGTCCCTGGCGGTCGCGATGGTGGCGGCCACGTTCACGGCCCAGTTGGTCTACCGCGACTACTACACCTGCGTCAACGACGCCTTGACCAGCGCGGCGAAGCAGTCGTGCAACGACCTGCTGCCGAAGGACCTGCGCGGAGTGCTGGGCACCCGCTGAGCCGGGTGGCCGCGCCCGCCGGTCCGGTCCGGTCCTCCTCACGACCGCCCCTCAGGCCCGCGGACCGGGCTCGCCGCCTTGGCCGGGACCGCCGCCTTGGCCGGGATCGGGGCCTTGGCCGGGATCGGGGCCTTGGCCGGGACCGTAGGGAAGCGGATCCGCCTCCTCCGGCAGTGCCTCGTACGGCTCGGGGCGGGGCCCCTCCCACGCCCGTTCCGCCGCCTCACCGGCACGCGGGGCGGAGCCCCGGCCTCCGGCCGGGTACGGGGGCCGGCCCGGGGCCGGTTCCGAGGTCCGGCCCTCGCCTCGTTCCGGGGGCGCGTCCCCCGCCGGCTGCGGAGCCGTGTCCCCGGCCCACGGCGGGTTCCAGACCCCGGCACGTCCCGGAGCCCACCCTCCAACCGGTCCCAGGCCCCGCCCCCCATCCGGTCCCGCGGCCGTATCGCCCACCGGGCCCACAGTCGTACCGCCCACCGGATTCACAGCCCGGTCCACGACCGAACCCACGGCCCGGTCCACGGCAGCCGGATCCGCGGCCGGATCTCCGACCGGCTCCGGAGGCCGACTCCCGGTAGGCGCCGACGCCCGGTCCCCGCCCGACTGCGCGCTCCGGCCTCCCACGCGCTCCGGGGCCGAATCCCCCGCCGGCTGCGGAGCCGTGTCCCCGGCCCACGGCGGGTTCCAGACCCCGGCACGTCCCGGAGCCCACCCTCCAACCGGTCCCAGGCCCCGCCCCCCATCCGGTCCCGCGGCCGTATCGCCCACCGGCTGTGGTGTCCGGCGCCCGGTCGGTGCCGGGGTCCGCAGTCCGCCCGGCTGCGGGACCCGGCTCCCGGCCGGCTGCGGGATCGAGGCCGGGGCCGGGGAAGATGCGGGCCGGCCGCGTCGGGTGCGCCAGGACCGTCGCTCCGGCCCGTGCTCCCCCCGCTGACCGCGCCCGCGCCGTGCGAGCCCCCGCAGCCGCCATGCCCGTACCGCGACCCCCACCGGCGCGCCCACCGCCAGCGTCCATCCGGCCGCCGCACCGCCCACCTGCCATCCCACCGGCCCGAACCGCGACAGCGACGCCACCCCCAGCGGCCCGCCCGCCGCCTCGGCGAGCCCGCCCAGCAGCGCCCCGCACACCGCCGCCGCCACCACGACCGTCCCCACCGTCCGCCCCACCGACCACACCGCGTCCCGGCCCCGCGCCCGGTGCCGGCTCGCCGCCCCCGCCACGAACCACCCCACCGTGGCGCCCGCCGCGGCCGGCACCGCCCCCACCGCCCAGTACAGCGGCGTGCCCCCGGTCCCCGGTACCGCCGCCAGCAGGGGAAACGGCGGCAATGACGCCGGGGGCGCCGCCGACGACAGCGGACCGGCGACCTGCCCGGCGCCCAGCAGGAAGCCCGGCCCGAGACCGTACGCCGCTCCCCACACCGCCGCGTTCGGCACCAGCGCCACCGCCAGCAGGACCACCGCGCACCGCCCCGACCAGCCCTCGGTGAGCTGGAGGAACGACGCCCGCGCCGCCTCACCGTGCCACCCCAGTGACAAGCCCACGAGCAGCGCGCCCCCGCCCACGAGCACGGCCGCCCCGCCCAGCGCGGCCCGTACACAGGCCCGCAGCCATACCCGGCCGCCCCGGCGCGGCGCCCCGGCGGTCACCGCCCGGCGCAGGCCCGCGGGCAGCCGGTCGAGCGTCCGGCGCACCCGCCCCAACGGCCGTCCGTGCGCCGTCCACACCCCCGTCCCCGCCGCCACGAGCGCGACCAGCGGCAGGCACACCGCGGTCCATTTCCACGACGGCCGCAGCACTCCGCCCGAGGCGTACAGCGCCGCCACCGCGCCCACCCCGAGATAGCCCGCCACCACGCCGGACCACGCCGTGCGCGCGGGCACCAGGGGCGCGGTGCCGCCCGCGGCCTCCACGCTGTCCCCGTCCGTCGCGTCGCGCGCCGCCCGGTGCAGCAGCCACACCGGCAGCACGACCAGCAGCAGCGGCGTGACGCCGACCGGCGCGGGCACCCCGGAGAGCGTCTCGGTGCGCACGAGCTCGACGCCGTGCGCCAGCAGCCACAAGGCGGCGGCCGCCCGCAGCGCGCCGCCGGGTCCGCTGTCGGGGTAGGGGGAACTGATCCACAGCAGCATCGCGAGCAGGGCGAGCGAGCCGAGTCCCAGCACAGCGGCGCCGGCGCCGCCCAGGAGGCCGGCGCCCAGTCCGGGCGACCGGTCCCGCAGGCGGGCGCGAAGGGACGACGTGGTTCGGCGATCGGTCCATTGCGTCACGACCGCCATGCTCCCAATGACACGCGTTTTCTCCGCGCAACAGGCGGAGTTCCGCTGTGTCGATCAATATACGACTATGTACCTCTTCACCCGGAGGGCCGTCCCGTGACACGACGCCCCGCCTCCACGCTGCCGGCCCCCGAAGAGCGCCGACGCCTGCGCGAGGCCGGGTCACTGACGCGGACTCAGGTCGCCGAGCGGCTGGGCGTCCCGCTGGAGACCGTGTGCGCCTGGGAGACCGGCCGTTCCGTGCCGCGCGGCGAGGGGCGGAGGGAGTACGCGCGACTCCTCGCGGAGTTGGCGACCGGGACACCGGCCCCGCCCCTGACCGCCCATCAAGCATTCGACGGCCTGTACGAATTCTGCGCCCCCGCCCTCGTACGGCAGGCGTACCTGCTCACCGGCCGGCGCGACCTGGCCCACGACGCGGTCGAGCGGGCCTTCCAGCTCGCCTGGCAGCGCTGGCCCGAGGTGGCCGTGGACCCCGATCCCGCGGGCTGGATACGGGCGCTGGCGCACGACTGCGCGCTCTCGCCCTGGCACCGCTTCCGCCGGCGCTACCGCCACGCCGAGCCGCCGCCCGCGAACCCCTCGGACCGCCTGCTGCTGCACGCGCTCCTCGGCCTTCCGCCCGTCCACCGGCGCACGCTCGTGCTGTACGACGGCGTCGGCCTCGGCCTGCCGGAGACCGCCGCCGAGACCGAGGCGAGCACCCTGGCCACGGCCGGCCGACTGCTGCGCGCCCGCCGGGCGGTGGCCGCGGTCGCGCCGGAGTTCGCCGATCCGGAGGCGCTCCACCGGGCACTGGCCGAACCGGCCGCGCCGCAACGCCCGCAGCCCTCCGGGCCGCCGTCCTCGGTCCGGGTCCGCAGCGAACGCCTCAGCCGCCGGTGGAACGGCGCGGCGATCGCCCTCACCGGCGCGGTCGTCGGCGCGACCGCACTGACCCTGGGCACGGCCCCGGACCACTACGAGGCACCGGTGCCGCGGGGCACCGCGATCCGGGACGTCCCGGCACGGGCGGCCCAGGGCCCGCTCTCCGCCGAGCAGCTGCGACTCCGGGCGAAGCTGAGGGCGCAGGCACACAGCGGCCCCACACGAGTGGCCCCGCAGGCGCGCTGAGCACGCGGACGGGCCCGCACCCCTCGCCGAGGTGCGGGCCCGTCCGCGTGTGCGAGCCCGGCCGGCGCGTCAGCCGGCCAGACCGTGCCTAGTTGCCGAGAACGGCACGGGCCAGCTTCGCCGTCTCCGTCGGCGTCTTGCCGACCTTGACGCCGGCCGCCTCCAGGGCCTCCTTCTTCGCCTGGGCGGTGCCCGAGGAACCGGAGACGATGGCTCCCGCGTGACCCATGGTCTTGCCCTCGGGCGCGGTGAAGCCCGCGACATAGCCGACGACCGGCTTGGTCACGTTCTCCTTGATGAAGGCCGCGGCCCGCTCCTCGGCGTCGCCGCCGATCTCACCGATCATGACGATCAGGTCGGTGTCGGGGTCGTCCTGGAACGCCTTGAGCGCGTCGATGTGGGTGGTGCCGATGATCGGGTCACCGCCGATGCCGACACAGGAGGAGAAGCCGATGTCCCGCAGCTCGTACATCATCTGGTACGTCAGCGTGCCGGACTTCGAGACCAGGCCGATACGGCCCGGCTTGGTGATGTCGGCCGGGATGATGCCCGCGTTCGACTGACCGGGGGTGATCATGCCGGGGCAGTTCGGGCCGATGATGCGGGTCTTGTTGCCCTTCTTGCCGGCGTACGCCCAGAAGGCGGCCGTGTCGTGCACCGCGACGCCCTCGGTGATGACGACCGCGAGCGGGATCTCGGCGTCGATGGCCTCGATGACCGCGTCCTTGGTGAACTTCTCCGGGACGAAGATGACCGTCACGTCGGCGCCGGTCTTGTCGATGGCGTCCTTGACGGTGCCGAAGACCGGTACCTCGGTGCCGTCGAAGTCGACGGTCTGACCCGCCTTGCGCGGGTTCACGCCACCGACGATGTTCGTGCCGGAGGCCAGCATGCGGCGGGTGTGCTTCTGGCCCTCGGAGCCGGTCATGCCCTGGACGATGACCTTGGATTCCTTGGTGAGGAAGATAGCCATGGGTGTGTGTGACCTCGTCCCTTACTTCGCGGCAGCAGCCAGTTCGGCGGCCTTGTCGGCCGCGCCGTCCATGGTGTCCACCTGCTGGACCAGCGGGTGGTTGGCGTCCGTCAGGATCTTGCGGCCCAGTTCGGCGTTGTTGCCGTCGAGGCGCACGACCAGCGGCTTGTTGACCTCTTCACCCTTGCTCTTGAGAAGCTCCAGGGCCTGCACGATGCCGTTGGCGACGGCGTCGCAGGCGGTGATGCCGCCGAAGACGTTGACGAACACGGACTTGACGTCCGGGTCGCCGAGGATGATCTCGAGGCCGTTGGCCATGACCTCGGCGGAGGCGCCGCCGCCGATGTCGAGGAAGTTGGCCGGCTTGACGCCCTTGTGGGCCTCACCGGCGTACGCGACGACGTCCAGGGTCGACATGACCAGGCCGGCGCCGTTGCCGATGATGCCGACCTCGCCGTCGAGCTTGACGTAGTTGAGGTTCTTCTCCTTGGCCGCCGCCTCGAGCGGGTTGGCGGCCGCCCGGTCGTGGAACTCCTCGAAGTCCGGGTGGCGGAACTCGGCGTTGTCGTCCAGGGACACCTTGCCGTCGAGGGCGATGACATCACCGGAGGCGACCTTGGCCAGCGGGTTGACCTCGACCAGGAGGGCGTCCTCCTTGACGAAGACCTCCCACAGCCTGACGAGGACGTCGGCGACCTTGTCGGCGACCTCGGCCGGGAACTTGGCCGCGGCGACGATCTCCTCGGCCTTGGCCCGGTCCACGCCGTCGATGGCGTCGATCGCGATCTTGGCGACGGCCTCGGGGCGGGTGGCCGCGACTTCCTCGATCTCCATGCCGCCCTCGACGGACGCGATGGAGAGGAACGTGCGGTTGGCGCGGTCCAGGAGGAAGGAGACGTAGTACTCCTCCAGGATCTCCGGAGCCGTCTCGGCGATCATCACCTTGTGGACCGTGTGGCCCTTGATGTCCATGCCGAGGATGTCCGTCGCGCGGGCGACCGCCTCGTCCGGGGTGGCGGCCAGCTTCACACCGCCGGCCTTGCCGCGGCCACCGACCTTCACCTGCGCCTTGACGACCGACTTGCCGCCCAGTCGCTCGGTGATCTCGCGCGCCCCCTCAGGCGTGTCGATGACTTCACCGGCCAGCACCGGTACACCGTGCTTGGCGAAGAGGTCCCTCGCCTGGTACTCGAACAGGTCCACGCGCTTCCGTCCCTATCAGTGATCTCGCGGTTCGTTGGATGCGTGGGCGTGCCGCGAAGGGCAACGTGACGTCCGCTCTGTGTCACGCTCTGTGTCACAAGGGGAGCGCACACGGTGTCCGAGCGCGCGGCAGGTCCGTCTCGCAGGTTATCGCCGCTCGACGTGGGGCCCTAAATCACAGATCACACCTGAGCGGTGATACCTGTCACACGTGCGAAGGAGCCGCCCGGGCGCACCGGCGGAACGGGGTGGCAGGGTCCCACCGGGTTGGGGTTGGCCCGGTGGGACCCCTTGTGCGGCCCCCGCAGGGGCGTAGGACGGGTGGGCCCCACCCCAATGGGGCCACCCGTCCTGTCCGCGGGATCATGGTCGGGCGGGCCGACGGCGTTCGGCCGCCCGGGCGTCGGCCCCGCGGAGTCGGTCGGAGTGCCGTACGGCGGCGCGGCCGGGCGCGCGCCCCACGGAACTCGGTGGGTCAGACGGATTACGGCCGGTACGGGCCCTGCGGCAGATGCTCAGGGGTGACGGCCCCGGTGACGCCCTGGACGCCGGTCACCGCGTGGCCGGTCAGCGCTCCGCCGGCCGACCACACGGTCCCGGTCAGGTCCCTGGCGAACGGCGCGGCCCGGCCCGCGGCCTCCTGTGCGAACGATCCGGCCTCGCCCACGACGCCGCCCGCGAACGGCCGCACATCGCCCGCCACGCCGTAGGCCAGCCGCGTCGCGTCCCCGACGGCCTGCCCGGCGACCGGCACGACCCCGTGGACGGCGGTCCCGGCCACCGGCGGCAGCACGGAGCCGGCACCGTCGCCGGTCACCTCGCCGGCCACGCCGTACGCCAGCGACCGCGCATCGGCTTCGGCCGCGTACGCCGTCGTGGACGCGTGGCCGGCGGCGTGCCCGGCGAGTGGCCGGACGTCCGCCACCGCCCCCTGGGCGAGGCCGGCCGCGCCCGCCACCGCGTGCCCGGCGGCCGGCACCGCGC
>NZ_JBHUDX010000101.1:0-3282 GCF_042678285.1 Streptomyces caeni | reverse complement strand
AGGAGCTCGCCGCCGCCCTGGCGGTGGTCCGAGCCCGCGCCGCAGCGGCCGCCTCCATACCGCCGGGCGCGGCGCGGCAACGGGACTCCTGGGCCGACCCGGCCCGTATCGCCTCCCGCCGGCTGCCCGAGCCGGGCCCGACGGCATGGAGCCGCACCTACTGGCCCGGCTGACGGCCGCGCCCGTGCGGCCCGGCCGGCCTACAGCGCCTTCGCGACGGCTTCGGCCATCACCGCGTGTCCCGCGTCGTTCGGGTGCAGGTGATCGCCGAAGTCGTACGCCGGGTGCAGCCGGTCCGGGTCGGCCGGATCCGCCAGGATGCGGTGGAGGTCGACGACCGCGTCGTACTCCCCCGAGCACCGGATCCAGTCGTTCAGCTCGTGGCTCACCTCCGCCGCGTGCTCGCCCCAGTGGTCGGAGCCCCCGAAGGGGAGCAGGGTCGCGCCGACCGCCCGCAGGCCCCTCGCGCGCGCCTGGCGGATGACGTCCCGGTGGCCGTCGACGAGTTCGGCGGCCTCCACCACGGGCGCGGGCTTGTACGTCGGCTGCCGGTCCGTCTCGCTGAAGCCGATGTCGTTCAGACCGAGCAGGACCACCAGCGTGTCCACGCCCGGGTGGTCGAGGACGTCCCGGGCGACGCGGTGGACGGCCTTCTCGCCGTACCACGCCGAGTCGTTCAGCAGCAGGTTCCCGCCGATGCCGGCATTGAGTGCGGGCCGCCCGGTGCGTTCGGCGAGGGCGTCGGACCAGCGGCGGTTCGCGCCCGGGGTGGAGCCGAAGCCGTCGGCGATGGAGTCGCCGAGGACGGCGATGCCGTCCCGGCGGCCGGAGTCGGTCTCGACGGCCGACAGGACGTACCAGGACTCGGAGGACTCCCCGAAGCCCGCTCCGCCGGCCTCCTCCAGCCGGTCGCCCGCGCCACGGTAGCTGGTCGCGAACGCCTGCGCGTGGAAGGTGGCCGGGCCGGTCGCGGCGTCGAAGTACAGGGTGACGGTGATCGAGGTCCCCGGCCGGGTGGCGAGTTCGGCGGCGTCACTGACGATCTGGCCCCGGGCGGGGACCTGCACGGCCCGCACCCCGCCGAAGGTGAGCCGCCGTACCGTGCCCGGCGCGACGGCCGCCCCGTCGGCGGCACGGGCGACGGTGGCCCCGGCGATCCTCAGCGGCGAGGTCCCGTACGTGTGGGAGAGCCGGACGCGGACCCGGCTCCCACCCGCGGTGAGCCGGACGACCTGGCGCAGCGACTGGCGCCAGAAGCCCTCCCGGGACCAGTTGGGGGTGAAGCCCTCGCTGGGGAGCTGGGGTGATGCGGTCCAGGCGGTGGTGAACACGGCAGCCTTCCCTTCCAAACAGAACTGCATTCCCTTTAGTAATGGACAGGACGCTAGCAGCCGGACCGGCATTAATGAAACAGCAGACCCGTTTGGGAAAGTTGAGTACGCGTACTCAGGCGCCCGAGCGCCCCACCGTCGGACGATCGACGGCATGCTGTGGTCCGACCCCGAGAACGAGCCGCCCAAGGAACTCCGCGACATGCAGGAGATGTTGCGGCGGCTGGGGGTCCTCATGGCGCTGGCCATGCTGCTGACGATGATCGTCATCGGCATCCGGTGAAGGGCGCCGATACGCTGAGCACATGACCGATCAGCTCCGTCGCCGTCTCGTCCTCGCCTCCCAGTCACCCGCCCGGCTCGGACTGCTCCGGCAGGCCGGGTTCGACCCCGACGTCGTCGTGAGCGGCGTCGACGAGGAGGGCGTCAGCGCACCCACGCCCGCGGAACTCGCGCTCGCGCTGGCAGAGGCGAAAGCCTCCGTGGTGGCGGCGAGGCCGGAGGTCATGGGCGCGCTGGTGATCGGCTGCGACTCTGTGCTCGACCTGGACGGCGAGGCGCTCGGCAAGCCCGCGGACGCGGAGGAGGCGACGGCCCGCTGGAAGTCGATGCGCGGCCGGGCGGGCACGCTGCAGACCGGCCACTGCGTCTACGACACGCTCAGCGGCCGGTACGCGTCAGCGACGGCGTCCACCGTGGTCCGCTTCGGCGAGCCGACGGACGAGGAGATCGCCGCCTACGTCGCCTCCGGAGAACCGCTCTCCGTGGCCGGGGCGTTCACGCTCGACGGCCGCTCGGCACCCTTCATCGACGGCATCGACGGCGACCACGGCAACGTCATCGGCATCTCCCTGCCGCTGGTCCGCCGGCTGCTGGTCGAACTGGGCGTCCGGATCACCGAATTGTGGGCGCCGCGGGAGCCGTGAGCACGGGCCGGCCGGGGCCGGCCGGGGTGCCGGGGGAAGCCCGCAACGGTCGGAAACTCAGGGTCCGGCAAAGCGGGCCGCGGTCAGGGGGTGACCGGTGCCGGGCCGCCGTTCTCGGGGGTGCCGCCCTGCTCCGGGACCGACTGCCCGGTGCCGCCGTCACCCTCGGTACCGCTCTCGGCGGGCGGCGTGTCGGCCGGGCCCTCGCGGCGGTCGTCGTATGTCATGAGGGTGAGCAGGATCAGTCCGAGCACCACCATCATGAACGCGAACGCACCCCAGCCGACCGGACCGACCGTGAAGGCGCCGAGCAGGCCGTGCACCACGGCGGCGCTGATCAGGAGGATGCGCCAGATACCGGACGGTGAGCGGTCACGCACGGCGACGAGCAGGGCGGCGAGCCCGCACACCGCGAAGTAGAGTCCGAAGGCGACGCCGCCCGCCTTCGACGACACGGACATCGCGTTCGGGTCCAGCCCGGCCAGGGACATGTCCTGACGGGCGACGACCATCCCGAGGAACCAGTTCAGCAGCGCGATGCCGAACGCCTCCACGAAGAGGACGACGGCCAAGGTCCATGCCACCGGTCTGCGGACCACCAGCCCCCACCCACCTTCGACGCGCGCTGACTGTTACCCCAAGTACGTCCGAGCCATGCGAACGCTACTAACGAGTAAACCTGGGGACAAGAGGTCCGGCACGGGCAAAGATTCGTTGGGCCATTAGTAGGGACTCCACAAAGAAACACGATGGTCGGCGGGACTACTTCATAGAGACCTTGACCACACGGGAAGGCTAGGGTTTTGCGGTGGATTCCCCTGCGCGGCGGTGCGACAAGGGATTTCACAGCTTGAGTGAGCCTCGTTTCACGCTCCGTGTGGGCAAGCTCACCACTGGGGACGGGTCGAAACGTCGTGTCGGCAGTCCCTAAACTCGGCTTGTTTCAAGGAGAGGGAGCCATCGTGCGCAAGGTGTTGATCGCCAACCGTGGCGAAATCGCTGTCCGTGTCGCCCGGGCCTGCCGT